>JAUVRU010000195.1 GCA_030597485.1 Anaerolineae bacterium | reverse complement strand
GAAAACTCGCGGCGGGGTATGCGCGCAACTGTGAGTGCCAAATAGGTGCTTGGGCACACTCAGCGATGCCCTATCTGGAAGAATGCAAGGAATCTGTTGCTGAGAGTCTGGGGGAACGGACTGCAACCAGAGGGACGAGCAGGAATTGGACAGAGCCCGTGTCTCGCTGAGGGCTGTCTGTGACGGGGGCCAATACCCGGTGATGACCCACAGACCAATGTATCTACCTCGGTAGCGGAGCGCCAAGCCTATCCCCGAATTACGAGGGAGCAGAGCGCTGGCGCTCCGGATTCCGCCACGATTCCATTGGTGTCTTGAGGAACGTCAATTCATTCCAGGGGCAGCGATACCCACCGCTTCTCTCGGGCTGAAGTATAGCCCGCTTCCATCACTTCCTGTATTCTCGTCCCGTCGATGAAGTCAGGCGATGTCGGGCGCCCTTCCACCAGGCTGGTGATGAAATCGTACTGGCTGGCAATATGATACCGCATCCAGCCGACCGCAAACTTGGGGCCGGGCAGCGCCGCTGGAGGGGGATAGCGCTGAACGGTCTCGATGGCTTTGAAGCCCCGATTGCCCCCAATGGGATCGCCCGGCTCGCGTGCGTCGTAGACGTACAGCCAATTGGGGTCCATCAGATTGAAGCGCAGCGCACCCTGCTGTCCGTGGATTTCGAGCCGCAGCTCGTCGTTGGTGCCCGTGGCCAGGCGGGAGGCTTCCACCGTGCCCACCGCACCGTTGGCCATCCGCACTGTCATCAGCACCAGGTCGTCAACCTCGACCGGCATCCTCTGATTCGGGTTGCCAGGCAAGGGGCGCTCTTTGATGAATGTCTCCGTCAGCGCGTGGACGCTGTCGTATTCGCCCAGCAGGAAGCGGACCAGATCGAGAACATGTGCCCCCAGGTCAAACAGGGCACCACCTCCCCCTTTGGTGACGTCAAGTCGCCACGAGATGGGCCGGTTGGGATCGATGTAGCCGGCGTGCAGATACGCAGCCCGAAAACTGAAGACCTGGCCCAAGAAGCCCTCCTCCACCAGCTGCCTGGCTCGCATCATCGCCGGGATGAAGCGATACTCAAACGTCATCTGATGCCGGATGCCGGTCTCATCGGCAATCGCCACGATGTCCCGTGCTTCGGCCAGGTTCATTGCCAGCGGCTTGTCGCAATATACGTGCTTGCCAGCGCGCATGGCCGCAATGAGCATCTCCTTGTGCAGGAAATTGGGCGTGCAGCAGTTGATGACGTCTATGTCGTCGCGTTCCACCAGCTCCCGCCAATCGGTGGTGCCGAACCCGTATCCCCCCTGCTCCACCCCCTTGCGGGCCGATGCCTCGCTGGCCGCGCTCACACCCACCAGCCGGATGTCGGCCGGAGCCGGATCATAGATCATGGGCAGCAGCTGATAGGCCAGGGTATGCACCTTGCCGATGAAGCCGTAACCCACCATACCGATGCGTATCTCCGGTCTGGCGCTCATTGGTACCCGTACTCCTTTTCCACTTCGGGGATCGACTCTTCGATGATATCCATAGCCTTGAGGGCCACCTCTTCTTGCATAATCATGGGCGGTGACATGCGCAGGATGTGCCACGCCGGAATCCAGGCAACGCCTTTGGTAAAGGCCTTCTGATACACCAGCCGGCCGGCCTCCTCAAACGGTTCTCTGGTATCTTTGTCCTTAACCAACTCGATGCCCAGCAGGCACCCGACACCGCGGACTTCTCCGATGATGGGATGGCACACCTGCATCTCGCGCATGCGATTCATAAGGACTTCGCCCAGATGGGTAGCCCGTTCGCAGATGTTCTCCTCCTGGATCACCTCGATGGACGCCAACGCCGCGGCACAGGCCATCGGATTGCCGCCATAGGAGGTAGAAGCGCTGATCTTCTCCACCAGGTGCTTGTGCCTGTCGCTCACCAGCATCGCCGTCACCGGGAAGCCGTTGCCCAGCCCCTTTCCCAGGATCATCACGTCGGGCACGGTATCCCAGTTCTCCATGGCAAACATCTTTCCCGTTCGCGCCATGCCGGTCAGCACCTCGTCGGCCATCATCAGGATGTCATGTTCATCACACAACGCCCGGATCTTCTGAAGCCAGCCGTCTGGCGGCACCACCGATCCGCCCCAACCCTGAATCGGTTCCAACACAATGGCTGCCACCCGCCCGGCGGTCTCTTCCTTGATCACGGTCCGCAAGTAGTCTACGCAGTAGAGATCGCATTCTGGGTGCGACATCTTGAAGGCACAGCGGTAGCAATTGCCCCGTGGCGCCAGGAAAAACCCCGGAGCGCGCAGCCCCTGGCTGGGGTCCAGTCGCCCACACCCGACAGCACCCATCGTCTTCCCATGGAAGTCCATATGGAATGAGATGAACTCGGACTTCCCGGAGGCGGCCCGGCACACTCGCAGTCCAGATTCGACAGCCGCCGTGCCGCCGTCGTAGAACTGAACGCCGGAGAGCCGGTTCTCGCCCGTTCCCATGGCCACGTCGGCCATCTTCTCCAGCAGCCTCATCTTAATGGGGGTGGTGAAGTCGTGAGCGTTCATCAGCGTCGCTGCTGCTTTCTGCACCGCCTCAGTGACCTTCGGATGACAATGACCCAGTCCGGTGACGTAGATGCCCGAGGAGAAATCAATGTACTCATTGCCGTCAACGTCAGTCAAGGTCACGCCGTGCCCCTTGTCGAAAGCAACCGGAAACAGCCGCACCTGGGAAGAGTAGCCCTTCATGTACTCCGAGGCACGGGCATGGTACTCTCGCGATTTGGGTCCCGGCGGTGGCACCCGCATGTCCGGGACCATGTTGATATCCACGTCCGCCCAGTACTTGTCTGACAATTGTTCCTCCTTGGTGAAGCAACTGTTGGTGATTGAACCCGTCGTGGAGTGAAACCTATCCTTATCTGGACTTTGTCCATTTCACCAATGCCACTACATCTTGTGGAGCAAGGCATCCCCAGATGCCGTATCTCGTGGCCACATTTGCATCCGGGGATGCAAACTCCTCGAATGGACGAAGTCCAACTTATGACAGGTTATACTGGGACGCCATCTGGTCCGGGTCCCGCCCCGCCTTGACAACCTCAAGCAGAGCGTCCAGGAAACGGGCTGGCTCGCGTGCCATAACGACATTACGCCCGAAGACCACACCGCGGGCGCCATCCCGCACCGCAGAAGCGGCCAGCTCGAGGGCGTCGCGTTCGCGCTTCTGTTTGCGCGCGCCAAGGGCCAGGATGGGCACCGGTGTGCTGCGCACGATATCGGCGAACCCCTTGCCAGTGTAGAAGGTCTTGATGGCGTTGACGCCAATCTCGGCCACCACGCGACAGGAAATGGCTATCAATTCCTGCAGGTCTTCAGGTCTGGCATCCTCAGCATTGACCGGGAAGGGCTCACCGATCAATGGGATGCCCGCCTGACATTTCTCGTCCACCAGCCGGGCCAACACCTCGATGTTGTCGGCATCGGTGGCCTCGTCGATGTTTCTCAGAGACACACCGGCCAGCGCCCAGTCCGCTCCCTCTGCCAACGCTCGCGACGGTGACAGTACCGGAACGCTGTACCCGTGCTGGTAATCCCACTGAGTGCAAAGCTGGGTACCCCAATTGAGACGAAGGATCATCGCCGGGGCGCCTCGGTGACAGAACACCTCACGACCGTGCTTGGCCATACCCGCACTCATCAGGATCCCGTCCGCTGCTTCCAGGGCAGTGACCACGGCTGGCAGGTCCTCAAAGCCGGGAGGAGGTCCACTGAACATTCCGTGATCCACTGCCACGATCACAGCCTTTTGGCCATTCCCGAAAAAGCGCTGGAAACGTATCGTTTCTCCGTTCACGTTGACGCTCCTCTATCTTGAGACATCTAGAACCTTGGTCCGGCATTATACCATAAGGATGGGGAGGCGTCAAACTGCCTCATTGCGATTCGTCACCGCTTTCTGTTTTGTTTAATGTCCGTTAGTGTTTCGTTTTCTGTTTCACTTCGTTCATCCAGCAATTGCAGCCGTAACGGCAATCAATTGAGACCCGGATTTGACAGAATGGGCATCTCGGATACAATGCATGCCATGGAATGGCAAGAACTGAACGTAAAACGAAACAAAAACGCTTCATTTGATATCCCAAACGGACATATCTCTGTGATGAAATGAGATGAATCTATGGCTGCTGCATCGGACAGACGACGTGCATTGATTCTGGAGGAGCTCAACCGCGTTCAGAGCGTAACGGTAGCCTTACTCAGTGACCGATTCGACGTGTCAACAGTAAGCATCCGACGCGATCTGGATAAGCTCCAGAGCCTTGGGTTGCTGAAACGCGTCCACGGAGGCGCAGTGACCATCTCCGGCGCACCTCTGGGCCGGCCCCATTCAGCCAGGATGCGGCACCACGCCGAGGAGAAGGAACGCATCGGCTGCGCTGCGGCCAGGATGATCCACGAGGACGAGCGCATCATCTTCGACTCCGGCACCACCGTCTTTCAGGTAGCCCGCAACATCCCTGGCCCCCTGCTCAACTCGGGGAACCTTACGGTCATCTCCGGTTCCATCCCCATTGTCCAAGAGCTGGGTTCCCGGCAAGGCATACACTTCATCCTTCTGGGCGGCATCTATCTGCCGGAGTACGACCTTGTCGTGGGTCCGCAGACTGTGAACAGTCTGAGGCAGCTCAGTGCGGATAAGCTCTTTCTGGGAACGGATGGTCTGACCTTCCCCCACGGTGTCACCACTGCCAACATGCTGGAGGCTGAAGTGGATCGTGCCATGGTGGAAGCCGCGTCAGAGGTCATAGTGGTCGGGGACTCGAGCAAGATCGGCCTGGCTGGCCTGACCACCATCCTCCCGCTGGAGCGGATCAACAGACTGGTCACCGATGACAATGCCCCAGCCGAGTTCGTGTCCGCCTTGCAGGGTCACGGCGTGGAGGTCGCCCTGGTCTAAGGCCTGACCCGCCACACCGGTCACGGCTGCAGGTGCGTGCCGACATACCGGTCCAGCTGAGCCAGGTGGAAGGCCAGATACTCGACGGAACTGTCAAGGCCCTTTTCGAAACACTTTGCCAGGGCGCGGATCTCCTCGTCAGCATCAGTAAACCTCAAGGTCCCTGCCTGACACAATAGCTCCGTCGTATTCCGCTTGAACCTCTGACAGGAGCTGCGTCTCTGTTGTCCCCCAGAACAGCTGATGGTAGAGGATCAGCAAACCGGGCCTTGCCCTGGATGCTATTAGGGCCAGCTCACGTGATGAAGTGTGAACGCTGGAATGGTATCTTTGCCAGGTCGGAGGGAGGGTCTGGAATCCGGCCGTCGCATAG
>JAUVRU010000006.1 GCA_030597485.1 Anaerolineae bacterium | reverse complement strand
GGTTGGCATAGAATCTGTTTGGTGTCAGTGTCAGCTGATATCCCTGGCCCTTGAGGTAGCCGGCACTGGACGACGATTGGCCGCTCGATTGGTCCTGCGTGCTGGGAAACGCGAGGGAATAGTTGTGAACAGTGGCCAGGCCGGCAAACAGGAGGAATCCGACCGGTACGGCCAACCACTTACGGCTATTGGCCAGGCCGGCGGGGGGCGGCGGATAGCCCATCAGTCGCCGCAACCACGTGAACGCCAGCCAGACCAGCGTCGTCAGGCCAACGGCCGAGAGCAGAAAGGTGGCCGGCCAGGCCACCACACCCCGCAAGATGGTGGTCACCCGATCCCAGTGCTGCTGCGAGAGCAAGGTCGGTGCCCAACCCACCCCCCACCACAAGAGTAGGAAGAGCGACGCTGGCCGCCTGATGCGGGACAGACAGACCAGCAGACCGACCAGGAAGCCGACCCCCGACAGGACATTCAGCGTCGGCCAGTGACCCAACCACCAGCCGCCTCCGAAGTGAAGGAACAGCACCTGCCGGGCATTGCCGGCCAGCGCTGGCAGAAAGGCGCCACCGTTGAGGATGGAAATGGCCTGGGCACGGCTGGCCATGGCCTGGGGATTCCGAATGAAATACAGGATCAGAGGAATGCTCACGGTTCCGGCGACAGTCCCGAATACCAAGAGGCCACCCAATCGCACCTTGCGGTTCGACCTGTTCCGTATCAACTCCACGATGACGAAGACGGCAAACACAACCGGCAGCAGCCGGGCTGCCAGATAGGTGTAGAAGCTGATCCCCAGAAGCAGTCCGGCGGCCGCCAGCCAGCGCCAGCGCTGCCACCTGCCAACCGTCGGCCCCGTCTGCCGGGGATACCAGCCATTCCAGAAACACCACACCTGGGCCAGCAAGAGTGGCAGCAGCAGGATGGCGCGCAGGGCAACCCGGCTGAAATACAGATGCCAGTATGACACTGCCAGGCCGGTGGCGGCCAACAAGCCCACCATCCCCGGCCCGAGCGGTGTCGAGGAAACCAGCCTGCCCAGCCCCATCCGCTGACCCACCCGGTACAGCAGCGGTATGGTCAGGACGCCAATCACAGCTGATGCCCATCTCAGGGAGAAGATAGATATGCCGGAAAGCCACAGAACGACGCCCTGGACGTAGAAGAAGAGTGTCTCCCGGCCGAAGTTGTTCTGCAAAAAGGGCGTCAGCCAGCGGGTGCGCCACAGCTGCAGGGCGTCCAGGCCGTTGACGCTCTCGTCCAGGCTCAGGGAGAGGGGCAATCTGTCCAATTCAATGAGGCGCAGCCCAAAGGCGATTGTTATCACCAGGCACAGGGTGATCAGCGCAGGCCAGCCGCTGGTTCTGCCACCTGACCTATGCCGTGGTGCCTCGGTCTCCTTGCCTGGCATCATTCTTCATCCTCAGTGATCGGTGGCCGCAGCAATGCCACGGTCATTCCAAGGCGATGGTCGTCAGGGGGATAGCGTCGTCTGGAAACCGACTTCCGTTTGCCGGATCCGCTACCGGCAACCTCATGCCGCTGGCAAGGTCGTACAGCCCCACGACCACCTGGTACTCGCCCGCTGGCACCGGCTGGGGGATGGGCACCCGGATAGGATCGCGAATGACCTCGCCCACGTCCCACAGTGAGCTGGGGTAGGCACCACCGGCCGGCGGCCGGTCCCTCTGGGCCACGATGGCCGCCGGTTCGGCGGCGCGCACGTGCACGAAGGTGGTGTAATCGGTCGGGGGGGGCGCGTCGCAGCGCCAGTACAGGGTCAGGTTCAGCGCTTCCGGTCCCAGGTCCAGGTCATAGCCCAGCAGCGTGATCAAGCCGCCCAGATTGTCGTCCCGAGGATACCCCGGCGCCGGGTTCGTTACCGTCACGCCGGCTGGCGGCCCGCCCACCTTGATGGAGGCGATGGTGACGCTGTTGGCATCCAGCACCACTCCGTCTGCTACCAGGGGCACGGGATGGGCCTGGCCGGCCACCTCCGTGTAGAGACCCACGTCCAGGCGGTAGATGCCTGGGGGCGCACCCGAATCCACCGGCACCGGATACGCATCACGTACCACCTCTCCCGGTGCCCACAGCGCGGTGCTGTAATAGTCCCTGGGCACCCGGTCGCGCCCGCCCCACTGGCGCAGGTCGCTGTCCAGCAGATGGTTGAAGACAACGTAGTGCCGCTGCCCGGCCCCCTGCGCCTGCCAGTACAGGGTAATGGGCAGGGTGCTGCCTGGCTGTGTCTTTCGCTGGGGAAAGTCAAACCCCAGCAGCATCACCTCGTCGCCAAAGCTGGCCCTCACCTCGGTCGCCATCGGCGGCACGGCGAAGTCGCGCTGGCGCACTGCAGCCCGGAGCACAGGCTGGCTGTCCACCACCGTGTCCCCCCTGCGCAGGCGCAGCCGGTATTCCCCGCCCGGCCAGCGAGCGCCCACCAGGAAGATGGATATCGTGCCAGCCCGGGTCGTGGGCAACTGCTCTGCGCCGTCGGGACCAACCAGCGACACCTCCGTCTCGGCGGTCTGGTCGCCGCCGGTTTCGGCCAGCGTCACCGGGATGGTGGCCCGGTAGCGGTAGCTGGGCATCCCGGTCATCGGTTCACCGCCCTGCCACACGTCGAAACCGGCAGATGAGCCGTCGGGCAGATTCAGGATGTATGCCGGAGAACGGGCGGTGTGAGAGGGAAGGGTGACCTGGGTCAGTAACACCGCATCTTCCGCATCGGAGAACGTGCCCTCCGGTGCGGGGGCTGGATTAAGGCGCAGGCGCAACTCGTAGTCGCCCGGTTCAACGCCTGCCAGCGGCAGCCAGATCGTATCCCAGACCACGTCGCCCGGGTCCCAGGCACGGGTGGGATAACGACCGTCAACCGGGTGTCCGATCCATTGGGCCCGCACCCTGCCTGCCCCGTCCACCGCTGACAAGCCAACCAGATAATCCTGGTCGGCGTACTCCAGGCTGCGCCACACCAAAGTGACCGGCAGCACGCCGTGCTGGTTTGTTTCCCCCACCTGAAAACCCACCAGTTCCATTGAGGATCCAAAGGCCAGGTACACTGGATCGGGCACGCCCTGGGCGGCATCGGCCGAGGTGCGCACCGGCAGCCGCTGGGGAAAGGCGGGCAGCACGAAGCCGAAGAAGTTGGTGAGGCTGAACCCCAGCAGCACCGCCGCCAGGCTCAGCCCTACCCACCGCCGCCGGGCTGGCGCAAACCAGGAGGACACTCCCACGGTCAGCAGCAGTCCCACGGCGGCGGCGGCCGGAAACAGGATGTGTCGTCCCTGCCCCGATTCGGCTGGATTGCCAGTGAGGTAGAAGCGAAGGATGGGCAAGGGGAGGAGCAACAGGATCACAAGTGCCAGCAGGCTGATGAGGGCCCATCCGACACCGGTCTGGTGGGGGGAATCGGGCCGGCGCTGCCAGGCACGCACAAGACCGCCGGCGGCCACCAGCGACAGGATGAGGAAACCGATGGAAAAGGCACTGCTGGCGACCGGACCCATCTGGCCGGGGGCCATCCAGAAAGACTGGAACAGGCTGACCCCCCAATCCCACCAGGTGGCGCCGCCCGGCTTGAGGATGTTCCCGGCCGGGATGGCTCCGCCGGTGACGAGTGCTGCCACCTGTCGCATGCTGGCGTCGGCTGGACCGCCGGCCAGGAAGGGCTTGACCAGCCCGGCCACCGGGCCCAGCGTCTCCACCTGGTTTAAGTGCCATACAACGTAGACGAACCACCATCCGGCGCTCACAACCATGGCTGCCCCAAAGAGGAAGAACCGCCCCACCGCAGCCTGCCAGTCGAGCAACCCGCGGCGGACGGCCAGGACCAGCACCACACCGACCAGCAGTGGCAGCAGCACCACGCTGTATTTGGTCGTCACCGCCAACCCCATCCAGAGACCCAGCCAGGCATAGTTCCAGCAGTTGCCAGGTCGCTGCCAGGTTCGCAGCAGCCATAAAGTGAAAAGCGCAGACAACAGACCCAAGAGATTGTCGTCGTTGACGGCCGAGGCGATGAATTGGAATTGGAGGAGGGCTGCCACCACGGCCGTCACCCCCAGCGCCAGCCACCGATCGTCGGGCCGGATGGTCAACACAATCAGGTAGATGACGACCAGCGTTCCGGCGCTGAACAAGGTGGAGGCCAGGCGCGCCAGGTGCCATGCCAGCACGATACCTTGAAAGGGAAATGCCTCGTCATCGGTATGGATGACGGCAAAGGGTGACAGGCCGTCCTCAATGAGCAAACGGCGGGGAGTGGCGCTGTTGACCTTCAGCCGGGGAAGGGCGTCGTAGTCCACCCACGCCGTGGCCGCGCCGATCAGGGCGTGATACAACATGGGCGAGTCCGACTTGTACCCGGCCGCGTAGCGCTCGTCGTATGTGCGTGGCAGGTGGCCTTCCTGGCCGATGTACCGGATCAAGTCCATGTGGGCAATCTCATCCGGCGCCTCGCCCAACGGGTTCAGCAGACCATAGCTGATGGTGACGGCCAGGAAGATGACCATCACCATCAGCAACGTCAGGTAACCCCGATTGGACGCTGTCCTGTGTCTTTCCATGTGCCCCGAGCCTGTCCCCTACTCCCTGCTCTTTGCTCCTTGCTGTCTACTGTCTACTGTCTACTGACGACTGTCTACTGTCTACTGACGACTGTCTACTGACCACTGCCCCCGCCTTCCTCAACGGTGATCGTGATCAAGGGGATAGCATCGTCAGGCAGGCGATTCCCGGCTTCGCCCACAACCGGCAGCCGCTCTCCCGTCGTCAGCTCATACATCCCCACCAGCAGCCGATACTGACCGACAGGAGCCCCCTCCTGCAAGGGGATGTGGTAGCGATCGACCACCTTGGTTGTCAAGTCCCAATTTGTCGGTGGGAAACGTCCCGCCTGGGGCTGGTTGTCCTTCTGTCCCCACACCAGTCCATCTGGCCCGATGAGCTGGGTGAAGCCGGTATAGTCCCTCGCCGGGGGGCTGGTTGCCTGCCAGTGAAGGACCAGGTCCAGCGTTTCACCCTGCCCCATCGAGTCGGCTGGCACGTCGTAACCCAACAATCGGATCTGGTCGCCCAGTTCAAACGCCGTTGGATGAGAAGGTGATGTGGTTTCGGCGGGGTCCATCACCCGCACCCGTTCCAGGTAGAGGTGCTCGGCTGGCTCCGGGCTGACCGGCGTGGTGACCAGCAGGAAGCGCAACGGGGAGGTGCTGGCTCCGTCGCCGGTTTCGCCCCTGGGTGGCGCCACGTATTCGTACAGGCTCATCTCGATCGTGTACAGGCCGGGCGGGGTCCGGTTGCCGATAGGGAGCGGGTACGCCTCATCCACGCTCTCTCCGGGCGCCCACAACACGCTGGGGTAATGCCCTCCCAGGGTCCAATCCACCTGTCCCCACGGCTGCATCAGGGGGTCCAGCAGGTAGAAGGATACCACGTAATGCTGGCGCATTGTCTGGTGCGACTGCCAGTAGGCAGTGATGGGCACGACATCTCCCGGCCGCCGGGGCGACCGATCCATGTCATACCCCAGCAGCTGCAACCGAGGCGGGCTTTCGCCTGCCTGGGCCATGAAGGAAGCATCCAACCGATAGGGTATGTCGGATGGCGGGCGGAAAGCCCGAAATCGGGTGGCGACGTCGATGGGCCAATCATCTTGAACCTCGTCACCTATCGCCAGGTGATACCGTCCCGGCCTCACTGCCGGGTCCAGGACGAAGTTGTATGTGGTGGCTCTATACCCCGCCGGGCAGTCATAACTGAGGTGGGACGTTTCTTCCGTGAAGTGGGCCACTGGAAGCCAGTCGGGGATGGCCTGGGTGTGCCCGCCGGCTGGCACCAGGCGCACCGGGCTGGCATCCCCGCCCCCGATGTCTGATGCCTCCTCCGCGCTGTCGCTCCTGGCGGGCTGGTATGTGATCACCGTCAGCTGCTGTCGCATCTGGTCCAACCCGATTCCCTCACCGTCGTGGAGCTCATCCCCTGCCCACAGGCTGAATTCGTCGCCGGGGGACCGGGTGCCGCCGGCGACAGCCCCGGGTGCGGCCAACAGGGTCACCTTCCCCAGCGACACCGGATTATGGCCTTCCGCCACCAGCCTCTGGGCGCTCTGCCAGTCAACGGCGGTGTTGGCCGTGTCCAGGCGCAGGGGCAGCAGGGACAGGACCAGCTCATAGTCGCCCGTCGGCACACAGTCGGGAGTGGGCACATCCACCTGGTCACGGATCAGGTAGCCAACCTCCCAGGCCCGCATCGGGTAGCGACCGTCAATGGGATGTCCCCGACGGCAGGTCACCATCTGGTCGCGGTCATCACGCAGGCACACCTCGACCAGATAGTCCCTTTCCTGTCTGGCATCCGCATACCAATACAGGGTGACTGAGACCGGGTCACCGGCCCTCACCTCCGGCTTGTCCACACGGTAACCGGCCAGCTCCAGCCCGTCAGCGAAGCTGACTGACAGGCGGTGGGGTATGGTCACGTCGGCCGGCCGGGCGGTAACGATGGACAGGTAGGGATGATACTCCGGCAGGATGAACACCGGCAGGGCCAACAGGCTCAGGGCAAACAAGGCGCCGCCGATGCCCAACGCCAGCCCGGCCTCTCCCTTGAGGCGGCCGGTGCCCTCAGCGTGACAGCGATCGCCTGGCCGTTTGCCCAGAGACCAGCGGATCATCTCCCAGCTGTTGGCCAATCCCAGAGTGAAGAAGAAGGCCACCGACGTCAGCGCCGGATAGAGGTGTCGTCCCTGGCCCGTCTCGCGGGCGGGTCTGAGCAAATAGCGCATGACGATGACGGTCAGGTAGACGAAAAGGTGCAGGGCCAGCACCGCCACGTCAAGCCGCCAGCCAGACGCCGGTGCCGGCCCGGAGGGTTTCCTTCCGGGAAACACGCGGCACCAGACGGGCCTCAGCAGCCCCAGCAGGACCACCACGCAGAAGAACCCCAGAATCCAGTAGACTGTTGGCGTGGCAAACAGGTGCAGCCAGGCATAGGAGACCCAGAAGGAGCGGAACAAGAGGTCCGCCCAGTCACCCCATCCGAATTCATAACTGGGCGTGCCACCTGGCTGGAGGTCGAGTACCCGCCCAAAGCCGCTGGTGACCACCGGGTCCCCCAGGGGGGCCATCAGGCCCCCTATCCATCCCAGCTCCGCCACCTGGTTGAACTGGATCATCAAGAACGCAAACCACCACCCGGCCACCAGCCCGAAGGCAAGCAGACTCCAGCCCAGGCGGCCCAGCAGAGATGGCCCGTCGCCAGCTGCGGTGCCCGCTTTCCTGTGGTTGCGCCAGGCCAGGACGGCCAACACGACGATCAATTCGAGTACCAGAAGAAGGCTGTGGTATTTGGTGATGGCCGCCCCGCCCATCAGCGCGCCCAGAACGATGAAGGTACGGCGGCTCCGGTCACCCTGGGCTACCCGAACCAGGCAATATACCGAAAAAGCCACCAGTGGCACCACCAGATTGTCGTCATTGACCACAGCGCTGCCAATCACAAAGCGGGGCAGAAAGGCCACGAAACTGGCAACCGCCAGCGCGAAGTAACGCCGGTGGGGATATATCGCCAACGCGGTGATATAGGCGGCCACCACTGTGGCTGCCCCCAGGGGAATGGATGCCAGCCGCGCCAGATGCCAGGCCAGCACGATGCCACGGAAGGGGAATGCCTCATCCTCCGTGTGAAAGATCCGATTGGCGCGGAACCCATCGGTGGGGATGAAACGCTCCGGGCGCGCCTGGGTGTCGGGCAAGGCCGGCAAGGCGGAGACATCCACGTGCTGGGTGAGCAGGGCCACCAGGCCGTGATAAATGGGGGAGGCATCTCCCTTGGGGCCTATGGCGTGACGCTCTTCAATGGTGAGGGGCGGCCGTCCACACTCGGCAATGAAACGCACCAACGCAAAGTGATCGGTTTCGTCGGCCGCTTCCCCCAGCGGGAGCATCAGGCTGTACCCGGATGCCAGGCACACAAACAGAACCAGAACGATGATGAGCTGCCAGTGACCTGTCGCTCTTCTGCGGGCACGCGTCGACCAGGACTGCTCGCCTTCCGGCTGAACAATCTGGCGCCTGTTCGTGTCGGCCGTCATTGGACAGCGATTTCCTGGTCCAGCACGATGTGGTCCCTCGCTTGTGTCCCTTCGGTGTCGCCGGTAGTATGCCCGGCCAGCACCGGCAGTCGGGCGCCGGAAACCGGGTCGTACAAACCGACCAGCAATTGATAAGTGCCGGCTGGGGCGGCAGCGTCGATGGGGATCTCGTATTGGTCCACTATCCTGTCGCCGGGCTGCCACTCAGTGGTGGGGTAGGTGCCTCGCACCGGCGGGTTGTCCCACTGGCCGTACACCTGCCCGTCCGGTCCCACCAGGTGGGTGAAAACGGTGTAGGCGGTGTCGGTGGGGCCGTCGGCCTGCCAGTAAAGGCTGAGATGCAGCGTGTCTCCTGGTGACAGAGCCGACCGCTGGCCCTCCGCCTCGTCCGCCATCCGGAAACCCAGCAGCTGAATGCCTTCCGCCACCGTGACCGGCTGCGGGGTCATGGCCGCAAGCCAGCTCGATGGGGTGAGACACAAGGCCACGTGCACTCCCCGGAAAAAGGTCTGGTGCGCCCGGTCCGCGTGCCGGTCGAGCCAGGCCGGCGCACTCCCGTCTGGATCCCACCACGGCCTGATCAAGGGAACCAGCCAGACCCGGTCATAATCAGCCACCGCGCGTTCCATCTCGGCTGCGGTCTGGGCGGGGCTGGGGCGGGCGGTGGATGGGATCAGCTTGATCGGCAACGCCCCGTCATTGTAATAGAGCACCGACGGCTCGGGGAAATTGCGAATGATCAAGTCGCCTGGTCGGGCCTGGTGGTGAACGTACGCCAGCGCCTCCCGCCAGTCGGGGCTCTTGGCAGCATTCTCGTTGAACTGATACTGAAAGGTGGCGAACGACATAAGCACGACAACCGCCACGACCACCAGTTGGCCTGCCGATCGCCAGCGGCGTGTCAACTCTCGTATGCCCACGGCCAGGACAACCAGGTAGAGGGGCAGCAGGATGATGACGTATTTCTCGTCGTACAGCGGCCGGTTGAAGGAAGCAAGATAGATGACAGCCAGCGGCGCGAAGATCAGCGTCAGCGTGACAGCCATGGCTGATCGCAGAGCAGGTCGCTTCCAGCTCAATCCGATCCCCAGCACGAATATCACCCCAGAGAACCCGGCCAACCAGGGGATAGCGCCTCGAGCCCAGGCGAAGAAATGCTCCGTGTACCCCAGGCTGAAGGCAGTCAGCGTGCGCCACAGTATGGCCGCCGGCCGGGCCGGGTTGACCCATGGCTGCACGAAGGTGGCGGTGAACGGCAGGGAATACAACAGCCACGGCAGGTAGAGGAGGATTACCAGGAGCTGCGCTCCCCACCAATGATAGATCAGCCAGCGCGACCACCGGCCCCGCAATGTATACACGACTGCCACCAAGTTGAGCGCGCCCCAGGCGAAGAGGGAGAAGTAATAGGTGAAGAAGCAAAGCAACGCCACCACGATGTACAGAGCGGTTGCCTGCCCCAGCCTGCCTGGGGGTTGTCCTCCAGCTCTTCCCGTGGGACGCTCCGATTTCCAGAAGCGCAGGGCCGCCGCGTAAAGAAGGGTGATCAGCGCCAAGATGCAGGCGAAGAAGTGAGTATCCTGACCCCACCACTGGATGAAGGGATTCACCACGGCCAGCAGCGCAGCTATCAGGCCCACGCGACGACCAAACAGTTGTGTCCCCAAGGCGTAAACTGCGGGCACGATCAACGTGGCGAAGCCAGCGGCGGTGAAGCGTGCTGCCAGCTCGTTGCTGCCCGCCATTTTCAGCCAGTGGTGAAACCCCATGTAGAACAGAGGTGGGTACGGATGCACGGTCCGCAGCTGATCGATGATGGCCGCCAGCGATTGGCTGGCAATGAGCACGTCGAACGCCTCATCGCCGCGCATGCTGAACCGGTCCAGCGTGATCAGGCGCAGCCCAAACGCCAGCAACGTGAGCGCAAGGATGGTTGTCGGGTAGAGAAATGCCTGGTGATTGTCTGACCTGAGCTTCACAGTCATCGCTACCTATCCAGCTGCCTGACAGTCTTCGATGGGACCAGCTTTTCGCTGATTCCCGTAGGTATTGACACAGAAAATCCAGAACAATCGACGTGCATCTGCGTTTATCTGCGTCCTGCTGCAGCCATACAACCGAGGTGTCCGGTGGCTAGGCTACCTATTGTATCTTGATTCGGTCGCTCAACACCAGGCGACGGCCTGGCTCTTGTGTCCCGTCGGGCAGGGCCACGTGCAGGCGTTCACCCGTCTCCAACGAATACATGCCGATCTCGATCCGGTATTCGCCTGCCGGCAGGCTGCCAGTGTCAAGAACGTGCCGGTCGACAAGGACCTCCCCCGGCTCCCAGATGCCGGTGGGGTAGCTCCCATCCGCTGGCTGGGTGTCGTGACCCAGAGCCACGCTCTCCTGTGCGTCCAGCACGTGGACGAAGATGGTATAATCCTGTCTGTCCGGCGTATCGGCCTGCCAGTACAGATCCAGGGTCAGGCCGTCTGGCTGTTGGGTCAACTGATAGCCCAACAGCCGGGCCACGTTTCCGAAGCGGGCCGGCTGAGGCTGTGTGTCGTCCGGTGGTTCTGTCAAGGGTGGGGCTGGCACTTTGAGCGGTCCCAGCCGAATGGTGTCGGGCATTGTACCGCCTGCCACCGGCAAACGCGAGCCGGTGGTATAGTCGTAGAAGGCCACGTCCAGCCAGTATCGGCCGGGCGTTGCCTCGGGATATACCCACAGCAGGCGATCATCCACCACCCGCTCGCCAGGACGCCACATACTGGTGGGATAGGTCCCTGCCAGCGGCGGACCGCTGGCCGCGCCCCAGCGCCGGCCGGAATCATCAGTCAAATAGACCGTCAAGTCGTAGTCTTCACTCGCCTGGCCCATCGCTTTCCAGAAGGTGGTAACCCAGAGGGGGCCACCGGGCGTCAGATGCGGCAGGTCGCCATCCTGACCGGGTGTGTCCAGGCTGTAGCCAGCCAGCTCAGCCACCCCCGAGACACGAGCGCTGGCGTCGAAGTCTGGCTGCACCAGATGCTGAGACGGGTCGGCCGATGCCGGCAGGGCGAAGGAATGCGCAATCACAGTGCCGTCGTGGTCGATGATCGGCTCCCCCTGCCCCAAGCCTTGCTGCCGCGCTGTCAGCCAGTCGGCGTCCACGGGCGGCAACAGGGTTATCCAGCCATCGGGCGACAGGCGTACCATCACCCGGGAGTCTGAGTCCCGGTCACGTTGAACCAGATGCGACCGGGCGATCTCCTCGCTGACGGACCAGTCAGCCCGGCGCTGGAACGACTGCGCCAGCATGAAACGCAGGCTGGGGTTGGCATAGGCCGATAGAGGGAGATAGACAACGCCCTCCTGCGCCTGGTCGGTCAGGGTCACGGCCATGGCTCCTATCTCGGTCAGGCTGTCCTTCTCCGTCGGGTGGAAATACCCCCACAGAGATGGGACGCTGCTGACGATGATGACCACCAGGCCAGCGACCCCGATGGCGGCCGGGGGAATCGTCCGTCGCTGGCTGATCCAGCTGGCGAGGGTTGCCAGTCCCAGTCCCATCAGCAGATAAGTGGGGGGGGCTGCCCCCAGGGAACGCATCAGGTGGGGCGTTTCAATGGTGAGAATGGCCGGCAGCAGCATCACGGTCCACCAAATAGCCGGCAGCCGGTACTCCAGGCGGCGCAGGTGGACGAGGGCCACCCCCAGTCCCACCACCATGGCGGCGAAGTTGGGCACGGGGAAACGGGCAAACCAGGAAACCGTGCGCCAGACGTTCAAGGCTATCTCTTCAACCAGGGTGGTGCCCAAGCCGGGCTGCCACACATTCCACACCATCACGCTGGCCGCTCGCTCGGCGAACATGGCCCGGTGGTCCAGGTAATACCAACCCAGGGGCGCAAAAACCACGAGTGCTGTCAGCGCCAGCAGGCCGAATCCGAGCCAACGCCGACGCCGGGGGACATCTCTCGCCGTCCGTTTCGCCAGCAGCTCGGGCAGGACAGCCAGCGCCAGCACGAAGGGGAGAAACCGGGCGGCGGTGTATGTGTACGCTGTCACGCCCAGCAGCGCCCCTGCCGCCGCCAGCCGGGGCAGACTGGCCCGGCGCCAGCCGTCGACGAACAGCCACATGGTAGCGATGGACGCCAGTGGCAGCAGTGCCGTGCGCAGGCCCAGCCGGGCCTGGCTGACGTGCCACACCGACAGCGCCAGTCCCAGAGCGGCCCAGATTGCGGCCCAATCGGCCGGCAGACGCTCTTCCTTTCCCCACAGCGAGCGGGCCGGGCCAAACAGGGCTGGCACCGCCAGCGCGCCGGCCAGCGCGCCGGGGAGACGCAGGGCACAACTGTTGACTCCGAAAGTCCCCATGGACAGAGCCTGCAGGGTGATTGACAGGGGCTCCCGTCCCCCGTTGGCCGGGAAGAAGATGGGTATGATCCCCCGCCGGATGACACGAAGCGCGTCCAAGCCGTTGTAGGCCGGGTCGAAGTAGGGGACCGGCCACAGATCACCCAGGCGATGAAGGTGGGTGAAGATGGCCGCCAACGTTATCAATACCGACACGACCAGGATCAGCCGGCGGTGATTGCGGGGGTAAGGTTGGCCGACTGTCTCGCTCATGTCATCTCACCGCCACCACGCCATCCACGTGAACGAAGTTGCTTGCCTGCACGCCTTCCCGCAGGACCGTAACCCGTTCGCCGGTATCCAACAGGTACAGATCAATGACACTCCCTACGTCCGTGGCCGCTTCCGCAGCCAAACCCACACCCCGGCCACCGCCAGCGCTCCCAGTGTGATGCCACTGAGGGCAGCGCCCACGGTGAACGTCACCGGTCGGAAAACCAGCTGCACCTGATGCTTCCCGGCCGGGACGGGGATGCCACGCAAGATGTGATCCGTTCGTATGACAGGTACTGCGCTGCCATCCACCATGGCCCGCCAGCCGGGGTAGTGGATCTCGCTCAGCACCAGCAGACCGTCAGCCGGCGCATCAATGCTCAATGACACGGAGCCTGGCGTGCGGCCTGTCACCGCTACGCTTCCCTCTCGGAAAGAGCCCTCGTCCGGGCGATCGCCGGGCGGCTGCTGGAGCACGAGGCGCGTGCCCGGGGGCACCAGGGCAACACGTGCCGGATCAAACTCAAAGGCATCCAGACGAGCCAGGGCATCGTCATCGCCGATCTCCTCCGCATGGTATACCAACCAGGCACGGGGGGCAATTTCATCCAGCCGGTGGACGTAGGTCACGTCGTGGTCGGTCGGCTCCTGATAGATAATCTGAGACGGGGCGTACAGTTCCTCTCGCCAGGTTATCACGTATTTGACGTTGAGCAGCTGCCATACCCGTTCCATTCGCAGCGACCGGTACAGATCGTCGTAACCGGCCAGGCGCAGGGGGCTGGCGCCCCAGGCATCCACCAGGCTGAAAGGCACGCCGTAGTTCTCGTAGACGCGATACTCATTGTAGACGCGAAAGGCCTGGCCCTGAGTCACGTCGTCGTAGATCGCCTGCACGACCGCGGGGGGCACGGTCTGGGTTTCGGGCAGTGCCGGGTACACATTGGTCTTCCAGTTGATGGTGAACAGGTCCAACGTGACCAGCAGCATGGTGCCCAGCCCTATCAGGGGCACATAGAACCGACCCCTCAGCCGCCCGTTCCCCCGAGGCCCGCCCTCGCTCGCCCGTATCAGTCCCCAAGCCATCGCCAGCATGAGAGCCAGCCACACGCTGCGGCTCAGCAGGAAGTGGAACGGGCTGTCCTCCTGCCATCCGGTGCTGTTCAGGCCGTAGAAGAACAGCACCACGGCTCCCAGCGATCCCACCAACAGCCAGCCCACCACCCGCCGCAGTTTGGACATTTGCCATTTGGCATTTGCCATTTGATATTTGAACCCATATCCTGCCAGCACCGCCAGGGCGAAGCTGAACAGAAACGCCGCTCGCTCCTGGCCGCGGAAGATGGAGAAGCCGGGCACCAACAGGTAGAAAGGTGTGTAGAGGAAGCTCTCACCGCCAAATGAGAGGAGGAAAGCCACGGCCGCCATGCCCCCCCAGAATATCGTCTCCCGCCGGCGCAGCGTCAGAGCCGCCCATATCGCCAGCAGCAGCGGCAGAACGCCTACGTACAGCGGTGAGTACGGGCTGACCGCGCCCGGCAGCAGCATCTGGATCGAGTCATACAGGGGGAAGCCTCCCGACATTTCGTCGTAGAAGCCGGCCGCGCGCACCGACAGCCGCATATACTCCAGAGCGGGCAGCCAGGCCACCGCCGATAGCCCCAGCCCGATGCCCACGATCACCAGCCAATGGACGAATGGGCGAGTCAGCGAATAAGCGAATGAGCGAATGAGCGAATGAGCGAATGAGCGATGGCTTGTCTCCGTAGATGCGCTCGCAATCGCATTGGTTGATTCGCTGACTCGCTGACTCGGTGATTCGCCCTCTCGCTGACTCGCTGACTCGCTGACTCGCTCATTCGCTGACTCGTTGATTCCACGCCTCCGATACGCCAGCGATATGAATGCCACATACGCCGTGAAAGCATAGAACACAAGCATAGCACTCTGGGGATGACCGGCCAGCAGAGCCATTCCCCACGCCAGGCCGGCCAGCAACAGGTAGGCCCAATTCACGCCCCCTGCTGGGTGCAGCCTGGCTTTCTCTCCCGACCTGTCTACCAGTGCCCGGTCGGCGCAATAGAGGATCAATGGCAACCACACGTCGGTCTCCAGCACGGCCAGCTGCTGGCTGGGGTAACTGGTCAGGTAGCCGCCAAAGGTGAAGATGATGGCCGCCAGCAAAGCCCCTCCCCGGTGCCCAGTCAATCGCCGCACCAGCAGATAGGTGAACATCCCGGCCAGCCAGAAATGGACAATTGCCTCCAGCTCCAGCGCGAACAGAGAGATCTCCCCGGCACCGGACAGGATGAGGGTCACCAGGCTGGGTGGATAGAGGACTGCGCTCTGGATGTCTGCCCAGAAAGGCGCGCCGCCGTAGGTGTAGGGATTCCAAAGGGGCAGCCGGCCGGCTGCCAGCTCGCGCGCCTCGAAGGTGGCGAAGGCCCAGAACTGGCGGGCAAAGTCGCCGGTCGGGAAGCTGGCCCGATCGGTCAGGTCCGGCGTCAGAATGCGCCAGAAGAATAGGCCCACCAGCAGGGCCAGCAGGCCAACCACAGCCCAATCAAGTTTCACATTCTGGTTCTTATTCTCTTGATCCGCCATTTGTGATCTGCCATTTGCCATTTGTTATTTGGCCTTTGCTATTTGTCATTTGGTCTTTGCCATTTGTCATTTGTGATTTGTCATTTGATATTTGACATCTGTCATCTGTCATCGCACCGTCACCTCTCCCAGCTCAACGAAATCTCCGCCACTCGATACGGGCAGCCGCTGCCCGCTATGGGGATCATACATGCCGGTGATCACGCGATAGTCGCCGGGGGGCAGATCGGCTGGCAGACTCAGGTGGTAGGGGTCGGTCAAGATTTCGCCAGCCAGCCACGTGCTGGTGGGCGCTCTGCCCCCCAGCGGTTGCCGATCTAACTGAGCCAGCACCTGCCAGTCGCGGCTCAGGACCTGGACAAACACCGTGTAGTCGGTTTCCATCTCGGCCTCCGCCTGCCAGTATAGCGTGACCGGAAGTGTATCGCCCGGTGCCGTGGGTTCGACTGGCAGGTCATAGCCGATCAGGCTGACCACCGGCGGGCTGCCCAGGCGGAATTCGGTGGGCTGGCTCACGGTCGGCTCCTCAAATTGGCGCGAGCGCTGCCGTAGCCCGATGGAGGGCAGGGTGGCCATGCCTTGCACCTGGGCCTGGGAGCGCTCCGAAGACGGTGGTGAGATGAGAGCCACCTCCACCGTCGCTCGTTTGCCCGTCAGCCGGGGGCTGGTGGGCAGGTGATATACCGCCCGGCGCACCTGGCCCGGCAGCCAGCCCTCCAACGGCCCTACCGAATCAATCAGCAGCAACTCCTCCGTCGCGGACTCACTGTCGCCGGTCAGTGTCAATCGGATAATGCTGTCCGTCGCCAGGTTGGAGCCATCCCCTGGCCCGGCCTGCCAATATAGCCATAGCCACATCTCCTCTCCCGGCTGCAAGCTTTCCGGCAGCGCGTAGCCCACCAGCGTCAGGTCGCCCACCGGCTGCTGTGTCGAGTTGGGAATGGACAAGGCGGGCAACGGCGCCACGATTGTGGCCGGGGCCACCTCGACATGGGCGATGGCAACCGGCTGGCCCAGCGATTGACCTGTTGCCGGCTGGTACGCCACCAGTTGCAGGCCATAGGCGCCCGGCGGGGTGTCGGCTGGCAGCCACAGGCCGCGTCGATCGGTCACCGGCTGGCCGGGTTGCCAGGCAGAGGTGCCCCCGGCCGCCGCCAGCGGCGGCCAGTCGGCCTGGGCGAACATGTCTCCCCGGCTGTTGACCAGGCGCAGCGACAGCTGGGTGTCCCCCTCCAGGTTGCCGGTTGCCTTCCAGACAAGGGTGATGGGCAGGACGTCACCGGCCGCCGTGGGCTGGCTGGGCACCGTCACCTCCATCAATCTCAGTGCGGGGCCCTGTGCACCGGCCTCCCAGGGCCAGCCTTCCGGGAAGATGGTATCGCCCGCCTGCGGCCGGGCTGCGGCGGTGGTGTTGGTGGCATACAAGACCAGCCGCTTGCGGCCAATCCAGTTCTGCCAGGCCGGATGAGCGTTGGCGGCCAGCCAGCTTTCCAGGGTGGCGTCGATGTCAACGCCATAGGGAGAGTACCAGATGCGATTATGCCCGGCCGCTATGTTGCCGATGATCTGCCGAGCCTGGTCGTCGGGGGGAACGGGCGTGTCGAAGTCGGTGTAAATCGGCAGATTGCCTTCGTAGTAGTAACGCAGCACCCTGGCGCCCCCGTCGCCGGTAATGACTACCGCATCCCCCTCCAGTTCGAAGTCCTCAACGGTCTGGGCCACCGCCCGCCAGTCAGGTTTGGCGTAGGCCGGGTCCGCATAGTGGTGGCAGAGCACCCAGCCGCTGATACCCACCAGGAGCAAGAGGGGGACGCTGGCGGCTGCTGTGGGCAGAAGCCGCCGCTGCGCCGTATCCCGCATCAGGCTGGAGCGCAGACCGTCGGCCACGGCCAGCACCCCCAGGCCAATCGGCAACAGGTAGCCCACCTGTACCGGAATCAGGTATCGCTCCAGATATACCGGCGTACGGATCTCGCCATACAGCCAGGCGGCCAGGTTGGGGGCCAGGGTGTAGGCGAGCAGAAACCCGACCATCTCGCGTCCCCGCCAGATGCCCCACGTCCGGCGGCTGGCGTAAACCAGGCCCAGGACATAGACGGCCACGAAGGCCAGCGCCAACGGGATAGCCTGGGGACGGGGCACCAGCTCGCCCACGCTGTAGGCAATGACGCTGCGAGCGTAGGATGCCCACAGCGTGGGCTGGGGAATCCAGTTCAGGTAGCTTTTCAGCAGACTCATGCCGAAGACAAGCCAGGCCCCGAATATCAGGAGCACGATCAGCAGCGTGCCGCCCCACGTCAGGTAGTCGCGCCAATGGCGGCGCCAGGTCAACAGCAGGAACAGTCCCTGGATGCCAATGATCACCACCGCATGGTAGTGGGTCATCAGCGCCCATTCGGTGCCGATGACGTACATCAACCGCCATTTCCAGCCGCCCCGCTGCCACATGTTGACGAAGCCCCACATGCTCATGATGGATGCGGCCGTGAGCATGGTGTAGTTGCGCGCATCCTGGCTGTGCCAGACCTGATAAGGCGCTACCACCATCAGCGTGGCTGCCACTATGCCCAGGCGGCGGTCGCCCAGCGCTTTGCCCAGGCGGTACGTGAGCGGCACGCTCATCACCCCGAAGACCAGCGAGCAGAAGCGGAACACGTATTCGCTGTCACCCACCAGCCGGCTCCAATAGAGGGTGGTGAAGTGATACAACGGCGGCACGATCTTGGTGGTCTGCAACACGTGCCACAGCTGGGCGGGGGACAGATTAGCGTAGTAGATGGTCCAGCCTTCGTCAATCCAGTAGCTCTGGGCGTCAAGCCGGTAGGCTCGCAGCAGAAAGGCCACCAGTGTCAGACCGGATATGATCAGCGCCTGGGACCTGTTTGAAGATCTCATTGATCGCCCGATTCTATCGCGATGGGGCCTAATCCCACAAAATCCTGACCGGGACCCACCAGCAGCCGCTGGCCGGTAGCCGGGTTGACCAAACCCGTTATCAACCGGTAGTCACCAGCTGGCAAGTCCGAGGGCAAGATCAGGCCATGGCGATCTGCCACCTCCTGGTCAGCGGACCATGCGGAGGTGGGCGTGTAGCCGCCGTTGGGGGGGCTGTCGTGTTGGGCTGCTGGCAAACCGCCGCTGGTGAGCAGTTGCAGGAAGACGTTGTAGTCGGCGATTGGTCGTTTGAGGGCCAGCCAGGAGAACTCCACGGCCAGGGACTGTCCGGCTTGAGCCGATTCGGACACGCTGGCCGTGGTCAGAACCACTTCGTCGCCCAGCCTGGCGTTTACCACTCGGGTGGTGACAGATTGCCCCTTGCCGGTGGCGTAGCCCACCAGACGCACGTCGTCAAGCCACCAGTCACTGGCTTTGAAGGCGTTGAGGGCCAGCCATCGCTCGACCGCGTTGTCTGGTGCAGCCGGCGGAAAGCCGCTGGTCACCATCCACACATTCTCACCCCGCCCAGTGTCCGCCAGCAGTGGCAGTGCTGTCTCCGGAAGGGGAGGGACCTGGCGGGCAAAGCCCACGATTGGGACCCGTGCCTTGAAGCGGTTCATGGCCACGTGATAATGGTATGGGGCTACCGTCACCATCCCGTCCCCTGGGCTCCCCTGGGCCACGGCGCTGTGAAGCGCACCGGTGTAGGCATCGTCCGGTGGCCCAAACTGACGGTCGCTGTCGTAATAGCGAGTGAGCAGCACATACGTGATGGGCAGAACCAGGACGAGAGGGATCATCAGACTGACAATTGACGGGGAACGCCGGCCTTGCCATCTGAGATTGACGATGGCGACCAGTATCAGGAACAGGCAAAGGCCAAGGGCGACAGCATCAAAACCCCACGACTGCCACCAGGCCACGTCGGAGTTGGCCAGCGCCCAATGTCGGATCTGTCCGATGGGCTGCGTGTAGATGAAACTCGTGATGGCCGCCGTCTTCTCCAAGAAAAACTCGCCCCCAAGATCAGCTTGCAGTTGCCCCAGATAGATCCAGGGGTTGATAGCCACACCCAGGAATTGGATGACCGCCGATAGCAGCCCCAACGCGATGAGTAACGCGCCGGTGACAAGGGACCCCCCCATCGCCCGCTCCACGACCGGGGCCAGCGGCAGGCAGAACAATGGCACCACCGGTATCAGGAAGCGCGAGCCCCAGCTCAGCCCTTCGCCCGAGGTCCAGGCAGAGAAGAGAAGCACGGTGACACCAGCGACCGCCTCCACCAGGGCCGCCTCCAGCCGGTGCCTTCGCCACAGCCACACCAGGCCCGGCAGGCTCAACAGCAGCAGTGGCGAGTAGACAAACAGCCCCCGCAGCGGGCTGAACAGCAGCTTGTACAGACCCCACCACACCGCCGGCGAGAAGATGGTCAGGTCATAGCCGGTCTGCAGGGGATGGCCGCTGCGGGCCCAGTTGTAGCCCACCAGCAGCAGTGCTGGCGGGACCAGTCCCAGCAGGAAGCAGAGGACAGGGAGCAGAGGGGCAGGGGAGCG
>JAUVRU010000371.1 GCA_030597485.1 Anaerolineae bacterium | reverse complement strand
TTCCATCACGTCGGTTGGATAAAAGCGTTCCAAATCTGGCGTCTGATCAGGCCAGCCCAGGGTGGAGAAGGGCCACAACCCGGAGCTGAACCAGGTGTCGAGCACGTCAGGGTCCTGTTCCAGGCGCGTGCTGCCACACTTCTCGCAGGTGGTTGGGTCCTCCCGGGCGACGGTCAGGTGATCGCCGTCGGCGCAGTACCAGACAGGGATACGATGCCCCCACCACAACTGGCGGCTGATACACCAATCCCGAATGTTCTCCAGCCCGGTGTAGTAGACCTTGGCGAACCGTTCCGGGATGATGGCGATGCGCCCATCCCGTACGGCCTGCAGCCCAGCCTGGGCCAACGGTTGCATCCTCACGAACCATTGGGTGCTGATCATTGGCTCGACCACCTCACCACCGCGCTGGGACCGCGGCACCTGTATGGTGTACTCCTCGGTCTTGATAGTCAGGCCGGCCGCTTCCATATCAGCCCACAGCTGGTGACGGCACCCGTAGCGATCCAGTCCGGCGTAGGGGCCGGCGTGCTCGCTCATGGTGACGTCAGGATTGAGGACGCTGATGATGGGCAGACCATGGCGTTGGCCAATCTCGAAGTCGCTGGGATCGTGGCCTGGCGTGATCTTCAGCGCGCCGGTGCCGAATTCCATCGAAACATAGGTGTCGTGAATCACGGGGATAGCGCGATCAAGGATGGGCACCAGGCACGTCTTGCCGATCAGATGCCGGTAGCGATCGTCGTCGGGATGGACGGCCACTGCTGTGTCGCCCAGGATGGTCTCGGGGCGGGTGGTGGCTACCGGGATATACCCCTTTCCGGGTCCATCCGCCAGATCGGCACCGGCCAGAGGGTACTTGAAGTAATACAGGGTGCCTTCCTCTTCCCGATACTCCACCTCCAGGTCGCTGACAGCCGTCTGCAGACCGGGCGACCAGTTGATCAGGTATTCACCCCGGTAGATGAGGCCCTTGTCATAGAGGCGCACGAAAGCTTCGCGCACGGCCCGTGACAGGCCTTCATCCATGGTGAACCGTTCCCGGTCCCAGTCACAGCTGGCCCCCATGCGGCGCAGCTGGTTTTGGATGCGCCCGCCGTACTTCTCTTTCCACTCCCAGGTGCGGCGCAAGAACTCTTCACGCCCAATGGCCTGCCGGCTGGTGCCTTCCTTGACCAGCATGCGTTCTACCTGAGGTTGGGTGGCGATGCCGGCGTGGTCGCTGCCAGGTACCCACAGGGCTGCGCGCCCGCGCATGCGATGATAACGCACCATCATGTCTTCGACGAAGGTGGTGATGGCGTGGCCCATATGCAGCTCGCCGGTCACGTTCGGCGGCGGCATAGAGATAACGAAGGGCCTGGCGTCGGGCGGGGCGATCTCTGGCTTGAAATAGCCTTGCTGCTCCCACCATTCATAAAGTGCCGTCTCTACGGCGTGCGGGTCATAGGCCTTGGCCATCTCGCCGGTGTTTATGGGACATCTGGAAGGCATAACGTATAGTTTTCCTCTCTGGTACGTTGTTTCCCCCTCCCGACAACCATCAGATGGGGAGATTCGATCATCCGTGTCCCGGACTCGCTCAAGCCGGTTGGGTGTTATAGCAGCTGTGCTGTGCCGTATCGCCGATTCGGTGGTTGTGCGCTGAACGACAAACCCCCTTCCATTCCAAGGACGAAAGGGGGCCAACTTCCGTGGTACCACCTCGGTTCTGACGCTCCTGACGGTGCTCTCCCCCGCAGAACTGAGCACTTGCGAATGGGTTCACCAACAGTGTCAGCGCTCTAGCCGCGGTAACGGGCGGACCCGGGGTGACCTAATTGGTTGAACGACCTTTCAACCACCCAACTCCCAGGCGACCTTCAGCAGGGGGCGTTGCGAGAGGCTCTCAGCCAGTGACCTCTCTTCTCTACCAACGCCGACGATGCCTGCCTACTCCTCCTGTTCATCGTCTTGTATCTGTGGAAGCAATCAAGTGCAAGTATATCAAAGCGGGTGCCGGTTGTCAAGAGCCCAAAATGGACTTGCCAAGCAGAGCGATAGCGATGAGCCGGACGGTCTTGCCGGCCCAACATGCCAGCAGAAACCGGAAAACCGGCATGCGCAACACGCCAGCCAGCATGCCGCCCACATCAAATATGGGGTTGGGGACGAGTGCCAGCAGGAAGATGACTACCATCATCCCCCTTTTATGCATCCATCCCTCAAGACGCTCATAGAGCATCCGGTTCCTGACGACGGGTCGTCCTCCCACACCCGCCAGGTAGCCGGTCATCTCTCCCAGCGCGGCCCCCAGCCCACCCACGATACCGACCAGTACCGGGTCCAACACGTGGCCAACTGCGAACACGGCGGCATAAGCGGGGGCCGGCAGGATGAGAGTTGCATTGCCGATGAGATTAACCAGAAAAATGCCAGGATATCCGTAAACGGCGAATTTGCCGAGCTGATCACGCAGCAGGATGATGGCTACGGTAATGCCGACTGAGGTCAGCAGCGCAGCAACAGGCACGATGGCACCAAACACCCGGTTGCGGTGAAACTCATCCTGCGGGGGTGGCAGCGTCAGGACTGGCGCTTCAGCGGTTGGCGATTCGGGGTCGGGCATGTTGTGTCGTCTTTCTCGGGAGCAAGTGTCGGGTGGCCCATTTTACCCTTTCCAGCTTGGGTGCGCAAGCTGGAAGATTTCAGAGGTTTTTGGGGTGGATGCGGCAGTGTGGTATACTGGGCGCAGTTGGCATCACCACTGAACAGACGCGGTGTCGCCAGGGACGCCGTGGTTGCCCTCCTTCGTGCTGGCCCTTTTCTTGCCGCCGGGCATGCGGAGTGTGCATACCGCTGAGGTCTTCCGGTTTCATTGGTGGAGAGGCGAAAGGATACATCGTAGCGGGAAACGCAGCTGGCCCCATGGCTGACACCTCTCCTTCGCCAGCACCCGGTCCACATCGGTCGTATGGCTGGACCATCGTCTGGCTCATCCTGCTGATAACCTTGCTCGGCCTTGGGGCCTGGATGGGTCTGAACCTGAAACGACACCAGGCAGCCTACCCCGGTGTCTCTCCCCCAGTCACCCTGGCTGCCGACAAGTCATACGGTGTTAATGCGGATCTGACAGTCGTCTCCTCCTCTGATCTGCAGGGCGGCTTGGCCTACATGAGCCAGCTGGGCCTGAGTTGGGTGCGCCAGCCTTTCCCCTGGGCCGAGATCGAGCCAGTGCCCGGTCAGTTCGACTGGGAACGCTGGGACGCGGTGGTTGAAGCCGCCCGTGCGATTGGGCTGCAGATGATTGCCGTGCTTGACACAACGCCGGAGTGGGCGCGCCCTCCGGACACGCCGCTGCACACGCCCCCCACAGAGCTGGCCGACTTCGGCGCTTTTGCCCGGGCCGTGGCCACCCGATACGGAGACCGGCTGCCGGCCTATCAGATCTGGGATGAGCCCAACCTGAGCGCCCATTGGGGCAACCGGCTCGCAGACCCGCGCGCCTACGCGCGCTTGCTGCGCGAAGGGGCTATCAACGTGCGGGAGGCCGACGACGAGGCCATTGTCTTGACCGCTGCCCTGGCTCCAACGGTCGAGGCCGGCCCGCTCAACCTG
>JAUVRU010000486.1 GCA_030597485.1 Anaerolineae bacterium | reverse complement strand
GAAAGAGGGGCTTCTTCTCAATGGGGTCCACCGCCTGGGACAGAGGGATGCCGTACACCAGCGTGTAGAGGGTTCCTTCCCGGTTCTCGCGCACCAGGCACACGCCCTTGCGCCCGGGCGGGATGATGCACCGGTGGGCGCACAGGTTGCATTGAACCCGTTGGTCGTCTAGTTTCTCATAGAGCAGGGCTTCCTTCATGTGTCACCTTCCACACACCCTACAGGCCTCCGTTCACCGAAGCAAGGATCGCCTCCAGCGAGCGACGGCTTGGAGCATCTGCCGGCAGCCTGACGATGGGCTCACCCACTGCATCCAACTCATTCACCGCGGGATCAGCTGGGATGAGGCCAGCCAGCTCGAGCTTCTGCTCCTCAATGGCTTCCATTAGCGGGCCAGGGAGGCTATCGCCGTTGACACGATTGACGATGAGGTAGGCCGCGTCCACCGCTGTCTTGAGTTCGTCAATCAATGCTAGCACCCGCCCCGCAGCGATGATGCCCCGCAGCGTTGGGTCAGAAACGATGAGAAGCAGGTCCACGTCTTGAGTAGTGCGGCGGCTAAGGTGTTCCAGGCCCGCCTCGTTGCCGATCACCACGAAATCGTAGGCGTCCGATAGGCGGTCCACCGAGGTGCGCAAGATGTTGTTGGCTGCACAGTAGCAACCGGGGCCTTCCGGCCGGCCCATGGCCAGCAAGTCGAAAGCCACGTCCTCTACCAACGCCTCATTGATGCGGAAATCGAGATAGTCCCACTTGGTCATGCCGCTCAACGCCGCGCTCCCGCCGACAGCCGTGGCTGTCTCTTCGCGCACATCGCCGACTGTGTCATCAAGCGGCACGCCCAGGGCCAGGTTCAGGTTCGTACTGGGATCGGCATCAATAGCCAGGACCGTGCCTCTCTTGTTTCTCGCCAGGTAGTCGATTACCAGCGCAGAGATCGTGGTTTTGCCCGTCCCCCCCTTGCCAGCCACGGCTATGGTTTTTGTCACTTTGCGCCCCCAACATGGACTCAGCAGAACCGGTTTGTTCAGCCTGGAACTGCATTGGACCTACTCGGACTCATTCGACCAACTTGAATGGTAACATATAGGATTGCACCTGTCAAATGGGCTCTGGAGCAGGGTGTGGGCTGCATCCTTCCTCATACGCTGTGTAGGAGGGAATTTGGTGCGCTTCCCCTTGCATGGTATAATGCGGGCAGCACTTGGATAACCTCCCCTCTGGGAGAGGCAGTGGCCCAGACCGGAACCCGGGGAGAGCCAGCCCTGGGTATCTTGCACGATAGGTTCCTGCTATTCCGGCCCGGTCAGCCTGATCAAAGGGAGCCAAAGTACTATGACAGAGCGCATGCGAGAGATTAGTGAACAACGGGAGCATGGGGAACAGTACGGCCTCTATGGCCCACTGGCTATTCTCAGCGGTACGGCGAACCCAGATCTGGCCCTCGAGATTGCTGATCGGCTGCACAAGCCGCTGGGTCAAGTGACCATCTGTCAGTTCGCCAACCAGAATATCTTTGCCCAGCTGAATGAAAGCGTGCGCAGCAAGGACGTCTTTCTCATCCAACCCACCTGCGCCAGTCTGAGAAAGCGGAGACACACGACGGGCGAGTGTGTAGTGTTACCTGAACGGGCTGCCCAGCTCCAACCCGAGGAGTTTGCCCAGGTACCGGCCTCGGTCAACGACACCATCCTCGAACTGCTGGTTCTGATTGACATGCTGCGGCGTGACTCTGCAGGGCGCATCACCGCTGTGGTACCTTACTTTGCCTATGGCCGAACCGACAAAAAGGACCAGCCCCGCGTACCCATCACCGCCCGGCTCATGGCTGACATCATCGGCGTGGCAGGGGCCAACCGCTTCCTGGTGCTCGATCTGCACGCTGGACAGATCCAGGGATTCTTTGACATCCCCGGCGACGAACTGACAGCCAGGCACATTCTGGTGGACTATTTCCGGGAGAAGGCCATCCCGAACGCTGTTGTCATCGCGCCTGACATTGGTGCCAGTCGCCGGGCTCGAAACTTTGCGGAAGACCTGGACCTGACACAAGCCATCATCGAGAAGCGACGGCTGCAGGGGCAGTTGCAGGGCGGTGGCGCCATCCGCCAGCTCAACCTGATCGGCAACGTAGAAGGCCGGAACGCCATCATTCTTGACGATGAGATTGACACGGGAGGCACCATTGCCCAGGCAGCGGCTTTTGTGCGTGAGCGGGGCGCCCTTGAGGTCTACGCCTGCGCTACCCACGCACTGCTTTCACAGCCCTTCGGAGTGGAGCATATGCAAGCCGCCAGACTGAGAGAATTGGTGGTGACCAACACGGTGTACATCTCGCCCGAAAAGCGTGAAGCGTTGCCGTTCTTACGCGTGTTGTCCGTGGGTGATATGCTGGCCGAGGTGATTCACCGGATTCACCTGGGCATCTCTGTCGGAGAGCTATTCAACGAGTAGGCATATTGGGGCCGCAGGCCTATCGAAGCACCAGGGTAACGAATGTTCAAAGGATTGGTAAGAAGAGTCGTTGGAGACCCCAACGAGCGAGAGATACAGAAACTCCAACCGATGGTGGAGGCCATCAACCGGCTGGAGCCCGAGATGGAGCGGCGCACCAATGCCGAACTCCGGGCGCTGACGGACCAATTCAGGGCGCGGCTGGCAGCCGGTGAGACCACCAACTTTGGGACAGGCGACGCACTTCTGATCGAGGCATTTGCCACCGTGCGCGAAACCGCCAAACGCACCGTGGACATGCGCCCCTTTGACGTGCAACTGACCGGCGGCATCGTTCTTCACCAGGGCAGGGTAGCCGAAATGAGGACCGGAGAGGGCAAGACTCTGGTTGCCACGATGCCGATCTTTACGAATGCTCTGCACGGTCGCGGCGTGCACCTTGTGACCGTCAACGACTATCTGGCCCGCCGCGATGCCCT
>JAUVRU010000303.1 GCA_030597485.1 Anaerolineae bacterium | reverse complement strand
TGATGGTGGTCAACCTGGCGTTGGCCATCATGGCCGGGTATGGCATGGGGACACTGCTCCAGAGGGGATTATCGCGGTCCATGCTGATGGCCTTCTTGGCGACGCTGCTGTTGATCGGCGTGGGCCTGGTGCTCATCCGGGTTTTTCGGGCCGACTTGCTGATCTACGCCAGCACTGGCGTGGGCAACAGTTTCAGCCGGAGATTGATCATCGCCTTCTTGAACAAGGGCTTTGCCATTGACCCGGTCTATCAGGATCGCCTCTTGCTGCGCTGGGTGATTCCTCTGAGCGCGCCCGCCTATCTGCTGATGGCCAATCTGGTAGTGGCGGCGTCACTGTTCGTTCTGTATGCCCTGCGCCGCATCAGCCCGCGAACGTTCTCCCTGCTGGCGATTGCCGCCATCTCCGTGGACCTGGTGGCTGCCGGTGGCACCACAGTCAACCCCATCAGACCGGACAGTTGGTGGCACAATCTGTCCGGCGGGGCGCAATACGTGATCCAACACCTGGAGGAGGGACGTGTCTTCCCGCTGGGAATGGGCAGTGAGGAAGCAGCGGTCAGCAAGTTGGGCCAGTTCTTCCCTTCGGCCCACCAGGTCCATAGTGCGGGCGGGCACGGCTCACCCCTGATGTTGGCCCGGCATCACACCTTTCTGCACCAGGCGCATCCAGTGCAGATGGTTCAGCTGTTGGGCGTGCGGTACATATTGACCGAAGGGCGGATGGGGGAAGACGCGGAAGCCACATATCCATTGGTCCATAGCGATGAGCAGTCGGTCGTCTGCGAGAACAGGGATCCACTGCCGAGGGCCTTCATCGTGCACGACGCCATCCGTGTCGACAGCCCGGACGAGGCACTGACCCATTTTCAGGATCTCGACATTGACCCGCGCCACACGGTGATCCTCGAATCAGACGCCAGCGCACCGGCTCCGGCCGTCTCGGCATCATCGGGCAACAGCACAGCGACCATCACCCGACAGAACCCGCAGCTGGTTGAGATTGAAACCAGCCTGGCAGATGACGGCTACCTGGTGTTGCTGGACACTTATTATCCGGGGTGGGCGGCCACAGTGGACGGCGGCCACACACCCATCTATCGGGCCAATTTCATCGAACGGGCCATCTTTGTGCCCGCCGGAGAGCACGTGGTCCGCTTCGAATACCGGCCTCTGTCGTTCAGGGTAGGGGTGTGGATATCACTGCTGGTGTTGGTGGTGATGGCGGTCCTTACGTTGAGCAGATCGGCGGATCAGAGGGCGCTGTGACCGGACGAGAGCACTGGTGCCGAGAATCCCACATTCCGGGCCCAAGTGATTCTCATCCGGGGACCCTTCTGGAATCGAGGCGCAGCCGGTCTGGGTGCACAGCGTCACAGGACGTGACATTTCCCGGTTATAACCTCGACTCGGGGGGTTCTGGCGGGGGCAGGCTTGTACCGTGATACCTTCAGCTGTAGCCTCAGCGGCAAATGCCAGTGCCCGGCATTGGGACGGGTAGGTGAACACACACATGATCGGCCGAACACCCTTCCGCTCAGGGCAAATAACGGCCATACTGACCAGCCTGGGACTCTTCCTGGCGGCGCTGCTGCCACGCGCACTCAGTCTGGGGGCTTTCGCCACGGCCGACGAGGCCAAATGGGTTTACCGCTCGGCGCAGTTCCTGGGGGCACTGCAACGCGGCGACCTGGCGGACACAATGGTGAATCTGACGCCGGCGGTGATCACCACGTGGCTGGGATCGCTGGGCCTGGCAGCCTATCATGGACTGCACCGGGCTGAACTGGCCCTGCCGCTGGCCGACTGGCTGGCCTCCCTGCCTCAATTCCGGGCTGAACTGGACGTGCTGGTGGCTGTTCGTTGGCCGATGGTGCTGATGGTGTCGGCCGGCATTGTGGCCATGTACCATCTGGCTGCCCGCCTGGTAGACAGAAAAGCAGCGTTGCTGTTTGCCTTGCTGCTGGCCTTCGATCCCCAGTTCATCGCCCTGTCACGAGTGCTGGGGCACGATGCACCGGCCGGGTTGTTTGTGGGCCTGTCGCTGCTGGCGTTCCTGGTTGCCGTGCGAGGCACTCATGCAGGGGAGGAACACGGGTCAGGTGCGGGCAGAATGACGAGGATAGGTTGGATGATCCTCTCCGGGGCGCTGGCGGGGCTGGCTTGGTTGAGCAAATCCCCCACCTTTTTCCTGATCCCCTTTGTGTGTCTGCTCGCCCTGATCGTCATGTGGCGACGGAGGGACAGCCTGGGCCCCTGGATGACCGGATTGGTCGCGTGGGGAGTCGCTGGGTGGATCGTCTTCGTGCTGGCGTGGCCGGCTGCCTGGCGGGACCCAGCAAGCGCACCTTATGCCGTGGTGCACAACGCATTTCTTTCTGCCACCGATAGGGTGGAAGCGGAGGCTGAAGGATACTGGCAGGTGCCCGACCTGGGACCCCTTTATTACCCGGTCAACGGCGCTTTCAAACTGTCTCCCCTGGCGGCGCTGGGGATGCTGGGCTGGCTGGGGTTGGCTGTGGCCCGCCGGCGAAAGGCATCAGCCAGCGAGTGGGCTCTGCTCGCCTTCGTGCTGCTTTTCACCCTCTTCATGACCTTGGGAGGCAAGCGCAGCAACCGCTACATACTGCCAGCATGGCCAGCACTCTACCTGTTGGCGGCGATAGGGCTGCGGCAAATATCAAATATCAAGTATCAAATGCCACACACCACTGTCCGCATTACCCGGTATGCGCTGATCTCTGCGCTCGCGATCCTGCTGATTGTGCCGCCGGTGGCGGTCTATCCTTACTATCTGACCTACTTCAACCCGCTGTTGGGGGGAGCGCTGACGGCCCCACGGCTGGTGAAAATTGGCTGGGGCGAGGGACTGGATCAGGTGGGACGCTGGCTTGATTCCCGGTCCGATGCGCCCGCACTGCGGGCAGGTTCGTACTATGCCTCGGCGCTGGCCCCCTTCTTCGCGGGCAAGATCAGCGAGGTGACAGCGGCCGAACTGGACTACGTGGTGCTCTACCGCAAGCAAATGCAGGCGGGTAACCCATCACCCACTATGTTGCGCTACTACGCGAGCGCGGAACCATCTCACACGGTGCGGCTGGCCGGCATCGAGTACGCGTGGGTCTATGCGGGGCCAGCCCTGCAGCCAGCCCTGGCCAATGAGCCAGCTCTTGACATCGGCATTCTGCCCAAGCCAATCATCTTTCGTGCTGACCGTCCCTTCCTGCCCATCGGTCAGCCGGTGACAGTGGAGGTGCTGTGGTTGAGTGAGAGTCAGTTGCCTCCGGATCCCTCCCGGCTGTCATTGGTGCCAGCTGGCGATGCCACCAGCTACCCGGAGGATCGCAGCGGGCAAGTATGGGCTCAGGCACTGGCTCAGCTGGAAAGGCGGCCCGATGGCCTGGTCATCAGCCGGCACGAGCTGATGGTGCCGGACGATCTGCCGCGAGGAAGCTACGGCTTGCTGGTGGATGGTCGCCCTTTGGGGATCATCAGGGCGCGGCAATTTGCCATTCCCCCCGTTGAAGAACGATTGGATGTCAACTTCGACAACCAGCTGCGGCTGGTGGGATACAGCTATGATGCCCCTGCGGCCAGCCTGGAGCTGGTGTGGCAGGCGGCACCTCGCGCCTGGGCAGACTACACCGTATTCCTGCACCTGGTAGATGCGGTCGGGAACCGGGTGGCCGGGGTTGACGGCCAGCCCCTTGTTCCCACCAGCCAGTGGGCACGGGGCGAGGTGATGTCTATGGAGTACTCGGGGGGGGGGCAGTATGCCGTGCCCATTCCCGCTGACCTGCCCAGCGGCGGATACCGGCTGGTGGTGGGACTGTACCGGGCCGACAATGGTCAGCGGTTGCCGGTGCTGAATGCAGCCGGGGCACCAGTGGATGATGGGGTGACCTTGCCGGAGACTGTTACCATAGGGGAGAGGGAGCGGGACTAGGGCAGTCTCTCTCTGGCCGGACCCACGATGCCATTGATCTCCTCCACCGTCGCCCTCGTTTCTGTGGTCTGGTTCACGCGCTTTGAGGATTGCCTGCCCTCTCTGCGTCCCGAGCCGCTACTGAGCCAGCCGATT
>JAUVRU010000394.1 GCA_030597485.1 Anaerolineae bacterium | reverse complement strand
TGGTCACCAGGGCACTCTGGATGACATCGCTGGCGCCCAGTTGCCTGGCCAGTATCGGCAGGAACCCAAATGTGGTGGCAAACAGGGCGTAATGAGTGACCGTCGCCAATAGAGAGGGAACCAGAACATCTCGCCGGGTAGCCAATTTTCCAACCCCTGCCCACGAAGGGGGCTGGGATGGACGCCGGCTCTCGTGGGTGACTAGCGTCACCAGGATGGCTATTGCCGCCACGCCAGCGGCCAGATTAAAGGCCAGTGTGTATCCCCCAATCTGGTTGAGCGAGCCAGTGAGGCTGGTGCCCAGCATACGACCGCCGAAGGCGATAAAATTCACCCAGGCAACAGCTCTGACCACTTTGTTGGGAGGAAACAAGCTGGTGAACATCACCACCAGCGGTACCAGCGTGCCGCCGGCCAGCCCGGTGATGATGCGACCAGCAAGCAGGCCGTTCACGCCGTCGGCGGCCCCCAGAAGCCAGGCTCCCAACCCAGCCAGGGCCAACCCGCCCAGGACAAACGGCTTGCGCCATCCGGCCCAATCAGCAGCGATCCCCAAGGGCAGCCGGATGATCGCCTGCCATAGACCGTACATCGACAGCACCACCCCCACCATCACGAGGCTGCCGGTCTTGCTTTGGACGTAGGTGGGCAATGTGGGGACATACAGAAACATGCTCACCATGTACAGGAATATAGAACTGGCTACCAGGGCTATCGTCAGGCGGCGGTTCACGTCGGCAGCACCTTCTGGGGAGATTTCAATGATTGTACTCAGCCATGCCGACATGTGCAAATGGGGGAACGGGAGCTCACACCCCTGGCCGTTGTGTCCGCGGGGAAAAGGGAAGAACCCCGCCGCTAGGCGAGGTTCCTCAATGAAAGGTAATCATCGCTTCGAATGAATGTACCCAAAATGTGTGGATATCCCTACAGGTTGCTCACAATGTTGCTGAACACGTTGCCGACGACGGGACCCAAGAGCAGCAAGATAGCGATCACCACGATAGCCACCAGCACGAGGATCAGCGCGTACTCAACCAGCCCCTGGCCCTTCTCACGCGGAAGGTATAGCATCGTACCCAATCTCCTTTCTTTGTTTTCAGCGAGTTGACAATCTGCCTTATCAATCTGGTAACATTATAGCAGAATTCATCAGCCGATTCAATAGGCATGAAGTACCACTGGCTCTCAAACCTTGGCAGGCCTGTCGCACGTCCTCGCGTTGGACGTGGGAGGAGGGCACAGCGCACATTTCCATATGAACGCGTTTGCCAGATGGCACGCGTCTCCAACCAGTCGAGACTGACGTCTGAGGGTGGGCACACCGCGGCTCACGCCTCAAGAGCGATCGTCAGTGGTGCCAGCCTCATCCAGGATACGGCGAATCGCATACTCCTCGCTAGGGCGAAAGGAGAAATGGCGCACCATCTCTCCCAGCAGACCAATGGAGATCAATTGGATGTCAAAGATCATTGCCAGCACACCGGCGATGAGCAATGGACGAGTACCGATGGGGCCGATGCCGGCCACACCCACCTGCCGCAACAGGGCGATCTGCTCTTTGACGGCAACCCACCCTTTCTGGCCGCGGTGAACGCTCCAGGCCAGCGGCAAAGATCGCTTGCGGTAGGCAATGCTCACCGTCAGGAGTCGAGCGTTGAATCCCTGCTTGGTTGTGTCCATGATCAGCCGCATCGGCAGACCACGAAAGGCGCTGACCAGCGATTCCGCCACCGGCCGGTAATAGGGGCGAACGGATAGGCTGGGATTGTCCAGGGAGCGTCGCAGACGGTTGACCAGACTGGGCAAATCTGAAGTGACCCCCAAGAGCTGGACACTCTGTTGCCTAACTTGAGGGGGCATTTGATCGGACAACATTGGTGGGGCCACGGATGCCTGACTGATCCAGTAGGCAGCCTCGAACTCTGCCGGGGTCAGGTAATCCAGGGCTGAGTGGGTCCACTCCCATAAACCGGGGGGATTCGGCCAAACACGGACGAACGAGGGCGCAGAACCGAGCCCCAAAACACCCAGCCAGGCAATTGAGCACTATCCAGCAACCGATCAGGCAGCCATTTCGGTTCTCAAATCCAGTGTTTCCACACCCTCAATCCAGGTGATTTGCCTCGACCGTCGCACAATGCTACAATTGCATCTCCAAAGATCGGTGGGGTGAGGCATCCCCAGGAGCAGTGTGCGGTGGCTGAAATCCTTGTTTATTTGATGAATCTACGTGGTTCCAAACCCCGGCTGGGGATGCCTCACCTCTACACGATGAACCCCACGGAATTCGGGTCCACCGAGTTTCTTGATTCCCTAGTTGGCCAAAAGCCAAGGTAATGCCGCCAGCCTTATCCTTTTCCACGGGAACCCGACCATTCGGCACCGTGCGTCCAGCCCGACTGGTTCTCGCAGGTGTGCTGCTTGTATTGATAGCCCTGCGCTTGCTCAACCTCCTGCAGCTCCCCATGTTCCACGACGAAGCGCTTCACATCGGGCGAGCGGAACGTGTGTTGACCGACGGCACGCTCCTGGTGGGCACTGAAGGTGGCAAGTACCTTCAGCTGTGGCTGCTGGCGCCCCTTCTCCCCTTGTTTGACAATCCGCTGCTGGCCAGCCGGCTGCTGGCAGCGGTGGTAGGACTGCTGGGTGGCGTCGGATGCTATTTGCTGGCGCGCTGCCTGTACCAACGTGACGATGTCGCCCTGGTAGCAGCGGCCCTCTATGCAACAGCGCCATACATCCTCTTCTTCGACCGTTTGGGATTGGCCGATGGCCTGCTGAGCACGCTGGCCATTTGGAGCCTGCTGCTCAGCGTGGTCACCGTGCGCCAGGGACGCTGGTGGCAAACCTTCAGCCTGGGACTGTGCCTGGGTTTGGCCGTTGCCACTAAACTGAACGGCGTCCTCTTCCTGTTGTTTCCCCTGGCGGCCGCCTGGCTGTTGCCAGGCGACCGTCCCTGGTCTCGTGTGTGGCCGAGTATCCTGGTGGCGTGGTGTCTGTCGCTACCCTGGCTCTTGCCATCACTGCTTGATCTGATCCCGCAGTACAAATCTACCGTCGCCCGCTCGTGGGTCGACTCCCAGGCGGAAGGAATCCCACACCTGACGCGATTGGGCCAGAATCTGCGCATCATCGTCACTACCCTATGGGCCTACCTCGCACCGCCTCTGTTCCTGCTCGCCCTGATCGAGGTGGGCCGCTTCCTGCGCCGGCGGGACAGGGCCAGCTGGCTGCTGGCGTTATCAGCGCTGGTTACCCTGGCCTTCTTCCTTCTGACCGCTGCTTCCCACAAGTTCTACCCCCGTTATCTTCTGCCCGCCTTTCCTTTCCTGCTGATCCTGGCCGCTCGAGCCCTGGTCGCCCTGACCAGCTGGCTCCGGCGGCAGGTGCCCAGACTGGGATCTGTTCCCCACGTGGCCCTGCTGGCCCTTCTGACCCTCCTGGTCAGCCTGCCTGCGGTCCGCTTCGACGTCACCCTGTTGACCGACCCAC
>JAUVRU010000096.1 GCA_030597485.1 Anaerolineae bacterium | reverse complement strand
GAAACGGCTGAACGGTAACCCGATTCTTCAGGGCATACTCAGGGTTCCCTTTCAGTTTCCGCGAACATCTTGCCCGGATTCAGGATGTTGTTGGGATCGAAAAGGCGTTTGATGGCCAGCATTTTCTCCCTGGCCGGTGGATCAAGCCCCTCGTTCAGGTAGTCGCGTTTGGCCAGGCCGATGCCGTGCTCGCCGGTGAGCGTGCCACCCAGCTCGATTGCTGTCGTGAAAGTCTCCCCAGCCGCCTGCCGTACCCTCTCCATCATCTCCGCGTCGGTTCTGTCACAGATGAGATACGGGTGCAGGTTGCCATCGCCGACATGACCGAAGATGGGGGTGCGCAAATCATATTTCTTGCCGATGGCCCGTATCCGCCTGACCATCTCCGGTATCTTGCTGCGGGGCACGGCAATGTCCTCACCCAGCTTGTCGCCCAGATTGGACAGCGCTGCCGATATGGACCGCCGACCAGCCCACAGGCGTTCCGCTTCCTCCTCATCGCCGGCACGGCGGACCTCACGAGCACCGGCGGCCTGGCAGGCCCGGGCAACCACGTCGCTTTCTTGTGCGAGAGCGCTGGGCCACCCTTCCACATCGATCAGCAGGGTGGCATCCACGTCCGGGGGCGCCGCGCCGCCCGTCCGGCGCGGCCCCGCCGCGGGGCACCCGCCCCCCATGATCTCGGTGGTCAGCGGCAACACGCCGGAGGTAATCACCCCGTTGACCGCCTCGCAGGCTTGCTCGATCTCATCAAAGATGCCCATGACAGTGGCCCGGGCGGCTGGCTTGGGCAACAGTTTTGCCGTGATTTCCGTCACCACACCCAGGGTACCTTCCGAGCCGACGAACAAACGTGTCAGGTCATATCCGGCCACGTTCTTGATAGTGCGTCCGCCAGTTCGCATAACCTGTCCATCCGCCAGGACGACCTCAAGGCCCAACACATAGTCTCGGGTGACGCCGTACTTCAAACAGCGCGGCCCGCCAGCGTTCTCAGCAACGTTTCCACCAAGGGTTGCCATGTCCCACGACGCCGGATCGGGCGGGAAGAAGAAACCATACGTTGCCGCCGCCTTCTGCAGGTCCATGTTCACCACGCCCGGCTGGACCACCGCGATCAGCTCGTCCGGATTGATCTCCAGAATCCTGTTCATGCGGGTCAGGCTGAGGCAGATTCCGCCTTCCACCGGCACTGCGCCGCCTGACAGCCCACTGGCCGCGCCCCGAGGAACCACGGGAATACGTTCGCGGTTCGCAATCTTGAGCGTCGTCGACACTTCCTCGGTTGACAGAGGCAGCACTACGACGTCGGGCAAGGCTTCACCCCAGGTAGCGTCGTAGGAATATACCACGCGCTCCACCGGTGAATCCAACACCCGGCCTTTGCCGAGTCTGTCTCTCAGTTCCTTAATGATTCGAGCGTTCATGGCCTGCTAGTATCCCCCTTGGGCAGGTGATTCGTCATCCATGGCATCTTTCACCAGCTGGGAAATGTGCCGTATCTGGACATTCATCTTGCGATCTTGCACGCCGGCTTTCAGTTGCAGCAAACAACCCGGCCCGTTGGTGACGACGACGGAGGCACCGGTGGCGCTGATGTTCTTCAGCTTACGTTCCAGTCGCTTGTTTGCCATGTCAGGATGGGTGATGTTGTAGATGCCAGCGCTGCCACAGCAGGCGCTTGGCTCCTCCATCTCCTCTATTCTCACCGATTTGATCCGCCTCAACAGGTTGCGCTGAGGGCTTCGCACGCCCTGAGCGTTGGCCAGATGACACGCGTCGTGAATGGTAACATAGGTGAAGCCATTCGCCGAAGAATCGCTGTCGCTGACAGGCAACACCTGTGTGCCTATTGTGGGCGGAAGAATCTCGTCATACCACTCATATATGTCCTTCACCTTGGCGCTGAAGGCACGGGCGCGGGGGGCAAACTCTGGGTCACCGTGCAGCAGCTCGCCATATTCTTTGAGTATGCCGCTGCAGGCGGCGCAGTCGGAGACAATCGCGTCAACCTCTCCGATTTCCTCGAACAAGGCGATGTTCGTCCGGGCAAACCGGCGCACGTGCTCGCGGTCCCCTTGATCATCCTGCGGCGATCCGCAGCAGGCCTGACCTTGGGGGACGACGACCTCGCAGCCGGCCCCTGATAGCACTTCCAGGCTGGCGCGGCTCTCAATGGCGAAGATCTGGCTCATCATACATCCCAGGAAGAACCCCACGCGGTATTGGGGCTCATCTTTCGCTGGGATGACGACATCGACCGTCCGGTGCAGCGGCCGGGGCGGCAGCGTCGGCAGCAGTGCTTCCATTTGCCGCAACTGCGAGAGCCGCCCCGGCAACAGGCGCAGCAGCGGTCTGACCACCCGCGGCAGCTTGAGGCGCTGATAGATTCGCACCGGCCATAAGGCCCAACCGAGCCTGTCAGCCGAGATGAGCACGTGTCTGAACGCCAGCTTGCGCCACCAGGGCCGCCCCAGTCGCTCACCGAAGGCGGCCCGTGCCGCCAGGATGCTTTCACCAACGGGCACATAGGCCGGACAGACAGTGTTGCACATTCGGCAGTCGAGGCAATGGTAGAGATGCTCTTCCACGCTGGCGTCAAACGACAGGGTTCCCTCTTCCACCGCTTTGATGAGCGAGAGTCTGCCCCGTGGTGACTGCACCTCGAGCTGGGTTTCTTGATAGGTTGGGCACGCCGGCAGGCAGCGAGCGCAACGCACGCAGTGCCGCAGGAAGTTGTAGTCGGGCAGTTCTGGGGAGAAAACCCTTTGCCCTTCAATCGGCCTGGTCAACCTCTCAAGGCTGCTCTTGCTCATAGGTCATCCATTTCGGTTTGTGCTGGCTGGGGATTGGGTGCTACTGACCGGTCATACCATCAGGTAAGCCAAAAGAAAGCGTACCTTCACCGAACGAGATGTTGGACCTCTCTCACGTTGCACCTCCACCGCTCGTTCAGGCCATCCAGAGTGGGGGACTCTCGCGCCAGATAGGAATTGGCGGCCGTGGGTTCGCGACTGCGGGTGTTTCCCCACTCCGCGCAATTATACGCTACTCGTCGAGGGTTGTCATCTTCTGGCATCTTCACCTGGACTTCTGGACGCACCCCAAGTGAGAATGCAAGAATCGTTGACAGGAAACAGAACGTGTGCTACAATGCGATAAGTCCACCGTGCTACCAGGGCCCAAGACACACCAACCAACCTGGAATCGGCTTCCGTTCACCTTCAGTGCGCATCGCTGTGCCGCTGCTCTCTTTCCAACAGCACTGTTCATGTCCCATCAGCGTGTCGACGTGGCGGAGCTGTGGTGAGCATAGCCAAATCAGCGTCAAGGAGATTATTCCTATGAGCAACTACCACCCGGCTTATGAAATCCTGGCGGAGAGTCTGGAGTGTCAGGGCATTGACGTAACTGCTGTGAAGAAGGCGTTGAAACTGCAGCACATCGAGACGCCCAGTTGGGGTTATGCCAACAGTGGTACCCGATTCAAGGCCTTTGCCTGGCCTGGTGCCGCCACCACTACCCGCCAGAAGATGGATGACGCAGCAATGGTGCACAAGATGACCGGTATCGCACCTTCTGTTGCCATCCACATTCCCTGGGATCGCCCGGAAGACGACGATTATGAGGGAATGTGCCAATATGCCGAAGCGCAAGGTGTCAGCGTCGGTGCGGTCAATCCCAATGTGTTTCAGGATGACGAGTATCGCCTCGGATCCTTGGGCAACCCGGACCCCGCCATACGCAGGCGGGCGTTGGATCATCTTCTGGAGTGCTGCCAGATCATGAGGAAGGTCAAGAGCGACGTTCTCAGTCTCTGGTTTGCCGACGGCACCAACTTCGCTGGTCAGGACAGCTTGCGCGGTCGCAAACAGCGTTTTGAGCAGACGCTTCCAACAGTCTATGAGAACCTGCCCCCCAATGGCCGGATGCTGATCGAGTATAAATTCTTCGAGCCTACGTTCTACAGTACCGATCTGCCCGATTGGGGTACTTCCTATGCCATGTGCCTCAAGCTAGGTTCGCAGGCTCAGGTACTGGTAGACTTGGGCCATCACGCCCAGGGCGTCAATATCGAACACATCGTGGCCTTCCTGCTGGTCGAGGGGCGGCTGGGCGGTTTTCACTTCAACAACCGCAAGTATGCTGACGATGACCTGATTGTGGGCAGCGTCAATCCTTATGAGCTGTTCCTCATTTACAACGAGTTGACCAGCGCTGCTCAGGGCGCCGAAGAGCCAGCCCGGTCCACTTCCCGGAACGTGGCCTACATGCTTGACCAATGCCACAACATTGAGGGCAAGATCGCCCCCATAATATACTCGGTGCTAAACTGCCAGGAGGCCTATGCCAAATCCCTGCTGGTTCCTCAGGATCGGTTGGCTGCTGTCCAGGCGAAAGGGAATGTGCTGGAAGCACATCGCCTCATAACCGATGTTTACCGCACGGACGTTCGGCCCCTGCTGGCACAGGTTCGCGAGGAGATGGGGGTGCCCACTGATCCCATCACTGCCTACTGGGCCAGCAGCTACGAGGAAAAAATCCGGTCTGAGCGAGGCCTGGCGACTACCAGCGGGGGATATCAGTAGCTGCCTCCGGCAGATGGTCCCCCCTTGAATGTTGGCAAGGGAAACGCACCGCGGAGGCACAGAGTCCACAGACAAGTTCTTGGTTCTCAGTGTTCTCCGTGTCTGTGTGGTTTAATGCAGTGATTTCGGCAACGAAGTTGCCGCCATTATGCAGGCACCCCGGCCGTCGAACGCCACCGACAGGAGTGTGCTCGGTGATTGACAAAACCTGGATGGAAACCGAGAGCGGGCTTATGGTCCGCGTGCGTTTCACTCTTCCCAACAGCGTCTGGGCCGACAGGATCTGTCTGGTGGGCGATTTCAACGAGTGGAACACCACTTCTCATACCATGCAGCGTGACCGGGAAGGCCAGTGGGGTCTGACCATTGACCTGGAAGCAGGGGGTGCCTATCAATTCCGTTATCTGTGTGATGGCGAACGCTGGATGAATGATAGCGAAGCGGATGCGTACGTCCTGAATCCCTACGGCAGCGACGATTTCGTCATAATAACCGATCCACAGTTCAAGAAAAAAGACGCGGCAATCTAACCTATGCCCTGGCAAGGCGCATTCTGACTTGGGGCAAGACTGACAGCTACAGCGGTTCTCTGCAAGCAATCTAGGAAAACCCGGGGCGAGTATTTTTCTTGGTATCGGCCATTCTGCAACACACGTGTCCAGACTGACCCACGTCCGTCCTTCGTATCGGGTTCTTCTGTGACACCGTGCGCAGGTGGGCACAATGTCACTCGATGTCTTGGCACGAAGGGGGGAACGATGTCTCCCGCAATCCCGCGTTTCACAGCGCAACCACCTGTTCCGATCTTCCTGGCCGGGCAACGGAGCATGCTCAGATGCGGATCCGCTCTTGTCAACCATGTCTGCATCCAAGAATGCTCACTTCCCGACTTGCACAAGCCGTGTGTTCGAACATCCTTGGTTTGACGACAATGCGAAAAGATGCTATAATGTAATGGAAATCTTACCCCGGCTACCTGGCAGCTCTGGCATTTTGCTGTCGGATTTGTCAGCGTCTATCCCAAAACTCGAGATTCGACGTCTGAAATATATTGTTGTGCGGTTATTTTGGGGGCCCTTCCCAGTCTGCTTTCGGACAAGCACTTGGTCTGAAGTCCTCACCATGGTTGAACCTCTGTAGTTCTTCCTGACCGATCCTCAATGTATAGCGGAATCTGACTTCTGCCCAATGCCTGATCCCAACAACTGCCGGCTGGACAGGGGTGTCTACACAGGAGTGACCAGTGAATATCGTTGAACTTGAAACCAAGACCCTTGATGAACTGAGAGACATAGCTCGGGAGAAGGATGTCTCAGGCTACAGCCGCCTGAAAAAGGATGATCTCATCCTCAGGCTGCTTAAAGCTCATGCTGAAGAGCAAGGATTCATCTTTGGCGGCGGCGTGCTTGATATCATTCAGGACGGCATAGGGTTCCTGCGTTCCGATCACCTTCTGCCCGGATCCGACGACGTCTATGTCTCGCAATCCCAGATTCGGCGTTTTGGGTTGAGAACCGGCGACATGGTGATTGGCCAGGTGCGTCCGCCCAAGGAGAGCGAGAAGTACTTCGGACTGCTGCGCGTGGAGGCGGTCAACGGGCTCGATCCGGAAGTGGCCAAGAAACGACCAGTTTTCGAACGGCTAACGCCCATCTTTCCTGACCAGATTATGAAGATCGAGACGAAGCGCAGCATCCTCACCACCCGCTTGATAGACATCCTAGCCCCAATCGGACGTGGTCAACGTGGGCTCATCGTCTCCCCGCCCAAAGCGGGCAAGACCACCGTTCTCAAGCAAATCGCCAACGGTATCACCTCCAACTACCGCGAGATCCATCTAATGGTGGCGCTCATCGGTGAGCGACCGGAGGAGGTGACCGACATGGACCGCTCGGTAGACGCTGAGGTGATCAGCTCCACGTTTGATGAGCCGGTGCAACACCACACCCGGGTCGCAGAAATGGGACTGGAACGCGCGAAGCGCTTGGTGGAGGGCGGGCGTGACGTTGTGATTCTGCTGGACTCCATCACCCGCCTGACTCGCGCCTACAACCTGGTGGTGCCTCCCAGCGGACGAACGCTATCTGGCGGTATCGATCCGGCGGCTCTGTCTCCCCCGAAGCGGGTCTTCGGCGCGGCGCGCAACATTGGGGGTGGAGGCAGTTTGACCATCCTCGCCACCTGTATGGTGGATACCGGCAGCCGTATGGACGACGTGATCTACGAGGAGTTCAAGGGCACTGGAAACATGGAGCTCGCCCTGAGCCGGAAGATGGCGGAACGTCGAATCTTCCCGGCCTTTGATATTGAAAGGTCCGGCACACGGCGTGAAGAGTTGCTTCTGGATGAGACAGCCCTGGCGCGTGTATGGACGTTGCGACGTATGACCCAGGCATTGGGTGGCGGTTCAGAAGCGCTTGAGGTGATCTTGGAGCGCCTGCCCAAGACCGCCAACAACGAGGAATTCCTGGCCACCCTGCACCAACAAGTAATCTGAACCCTCGCCTACGTAGCCTGCT
>JAUVRU010000406.1 GCA_030597485.1 Anaerolineae bacterium | reverse complement strand
GGCGGCAACATCGGCGAAAACTCAGGTGGGCCCCATTGCTTCAAGTACGGTGTGACGACCAATTTCGTCACCGGCCTGGAGCTGGTGCTGGCCGTTGGTCGCATCGTTCAGCTGGGTGGAGAGGCCATGGACTATCCCGAGTATGACTTCACCGGGCTGCTGACCGGAAGTGAGGGCACACTGGGCATTACCACCAAGGCCAGCGTGCGGCTGCTGCGGAACCCGCCGGCCGTGAAGACGGCGATGGCCGCCTTTGATACCGTGCAGGAGGCGGGGGAAGCCGTCTCAGCAGTTATCGCTCGCGGGTTAGTGCCGGCCACTCTGGAGATGATGGATCAGAAGATGATGGGGATCATCGAGGACTTCTCCCCCGTTGGTCTGCCGATCGATGCCGGCGCAGTCCTGATCATCGAGGTAGACGGCTATCCGGAAAGCCTCTCGCTGCAGATGGAAGAAATCGTCGCTGTCCTGCGCGAACACAACGCCAGGGAGCTGCGTGAGGCTGAAACCGCAGAAGAACGAGAGAGGATCTGGTCCGGCCGCAAGAGCGCTTTCGGTGCCATGGCCCGCCTGGCTCCGTCCTACTACGTGTTGGACGGCACTGTGCCTCGCAGCAAACTGGGGAGCACGCTGGCGACCATTGACCAGATATGTGAGCGTCTGGACCTGGTCGTGGCCTACGTGTTCCACGCCGGTGACGGCAACCTGCACCCATTGATACTCATCGAAGATCCCTCCGACGAGGAACTCCTGGAGCGAATACACCAGGCCGGACAGCAGATCATGGAGCTGTGCGTCAGTCAGGAAGGCAGCATCACCGGCGAGCACGGCGTAGGTATTGAGAAACGGGAATTCATGAACCTCATGTACAACGCTGACGAACTGGGTGCCATGCTGGATGTGAAAAACGTCTTTGATCCACATCACCTGCTCAACCCCGGCAAGATATTCCCGCACGCGGCGACGACCGGATCGCAAGTTGAAGAAGAGCGACCACCTGCCCCCTTGCCGGATTCGCCCCAGGCCCCTTCATCCACCGAGGAAGCGGCGGAGGTGATGAACGCCTGGACTGGCTCTGGCCACAGCGCATGCATTCGGGGCGGGGGTACCAAGTCCGATCGTGTATCCCCGGGCGCCGGGGACCGCCTGCTGACGACGAGTTCCCTGCAAGGCATCCACCGGTACGCCCGGGAAGACCTGTATGTGACCGTGGGAGCCGGTACCCCCCTGGCCGACCTGCAGGCAGAACTGGCAGCAGACCGCATGTGGGTGCCGCTCATGTCTCCATGGCCCGAATCCACGGTCGGCGGCATTCTCGCCACCAATTTCAACGCGCCCTTGCGCATGCGATATGGCGGGATACGTGACCTGGTGTTGGCTGTCACTGTCGTGCTGCCGGACGGACGCATCATCCGTATAGGGCGCCCGGTCGTGAAGAATGTCGCCGGATACGACCTCCCCAAACTGTTCGTGGGAGCCCACGGCACGCTGGGTCTCATCACCGAATCCACACTCAAGATCATCCCTCTTCCGCGCACACGAGCCAGCCTGGTAGTACCGGTGGAGGACTTGAGTCTTGGGTTGGAGTGGGGCAGGGAGCTGTTGCCGGTCTGTCTGACGGCCTCAGCGCTGCTCTTGTGCCACGGCTGCGATGAGCTGTCCTCGGCGCCCTACGTCTTGATCTACACCGCCGAGGGAGTTCCAGGAGACGTCACGGCTGCACTGGCCCAAGCGCGCACCGTGCTGGAAGCCGCCGGGGCCAACAGCCTGCTGGAGACAGACGAGCCATCAGGCAGTCAAGCCTGGGCGAATTGGGTGCAGGCCAGCCTGCCGGGTCCAGCCGCCGGGGATGAGACCCGGACTACGTTGCTGCGCTTGGGCGTGCCCCCCAAGGATGCGCCCGGCATCGTGAAGGATCTGGCTTCCACACTTGACGAGACCGCGTTCATTGCCGATCTGGCCAGCGGGCTGCTCTATGTGCGAGACTTTCGAGGCGCACAAGACCTGTCGACACTGCGCGACACGGCCCACTCGGCCGGGGGGTACGCTGTGCTGCTGGCCGGAGCGGACTCCTTCAAGGAGGCCATCGATCCCTGGGGCTACCAGCCCGACAGCCTGGGCCTGATGCAACGTCTCAAAGCCCGATGGGATCCTGGCGGCTTGCTGAACCCCGCTGCGCTGGTCAGCGGCTGATCCTTCAATACTCCAACGCTACTTCCATTCTATCGACAGGAGAGTCAAATGCCAACAAACACCGATTTCGAGATGCCCGAACGAATCCTCCTGGGACCCGGTCCCAGCATGGTGCATCCCCGCGTGCTGCGTGCCATGACACAGCCGCTGGTCGGGCACCTGGATCCCCAGTTTCTGAGGTTGATGACGGAAACCCAGGAACTGCTGCGATACGTGTTTCAAACAGAGAACGAACTGACTATCCCCATCTCTGGTACCGGCAGCGCCGGCATGGAATCCGGGTTGTGCAATTTCATTGAGCCCGGGGACACCGTGGTCATCGGGGTCCATGGGTTCTTTGGCAACCGTCTTTGTGACATAGCAGCCCGGTACGGCGCAACGGTACGTCGGCTGGACAAGGCGTGGGGAGACGTTTTCTCTCCGGACGAGATCGAAGCTGAGTTGAAGAAACAGAAAGTCAAACTGGTTGGCCTGGTTCACGCGGAGACGTCCACGGGCGCACTGCAGCCCATGACGCAAATGTCGGAAGTTGCTCATCGCCACGGGGCTCTGCTGCTCGTTGACTGCGTGACCTCCCTGGGAGGTGTGCCGGTCGAGATCGACGAGTGGGACGTGGATATCGCCTACAGCGGCACTCAGAAGTGCCTGGGTTGCCCCCCAGGACTGGCACCACTGACAGTTGGGGAGCGCGCGCGCGACGTGATTCGTGAGCGCAAAACATCGGTCAGAAACTGGTACCTGGATCTGACCATGATTGAGCGCTACTGGGGTGACGAGCGTACCTACCATCACACAGCGCCCATCTCGATGAATTATGCGTTGTTCGAAGCCCTGCGCCAAGTGAAAGAGGAAGGCCTGGAGACCCGCTTTGCCCGCCACCGCCGCCATGCCGAAATGCTGTGGGACATGTTGGAGGAGCTGGGACTGGAGCTACACGTGCCCCTCGAAAACCGGCTTCCCCAGCTCACGACCGTGCGCGTGCCCCAAGGCATAGACGACGGCGCGGTGCGCAGGCAATTGCTGAACGAGTACAACATTGAAATCGCTGGCGGCCTGGGCGAGTTGGCTGGCAAAGTCTGGCGCATTGGCCTGATGGGCTATTCATCTCGCGAGGAGAACATTCGCCTGCTGGCGGCTGCCTTGAAAGAGGTGATGGCGGCACATTAGTGACCGTGCTGAAGAAAGCATGTTTCCACCGCCGCCCGCCCTGCCTGCACCTGGACGCAGG
>JAUVRU010000227.1 GCA_030597485.1 Anaerolineae bacterium | reverse complement strand
GAGGCCTATGGCATGGAGAGGGCAGACGAGTATTTCGGGTTGAGCGGCGGCTATAATATCTACGAACATACCGTCATCCCCGCCGAGCGCCTTGCCGCGAATCAGTTGGCAGTAGGCCAAATCTCGGCCCTGCGTTGGCAGAAAACGCGCTGGTGCCTGGCTCGGGTGCCCAACGCAGCGTTTGCACAGCAGGCCGAAACCGACCTGGAAACCATCACCGACATGTTTTTCAATGCTTGTTTCATAGACTGGAAAGCCGAGGCAAAACAGTGGTGGGCGCAGGTGGATGCACTCAATCAGGGCGATCTGGTGCGGGTAGTTGGGCGGGAAACAGACCTCACCTTTTCGGTCGAAGGGCGGAAATGGCTGGTCTTTGACGGCAGAATCAACATGCCCGATGGCGAGATATTCACAGCGCCGGTCAACGAAACCCTCAACGGGACCATCTACTTTGAGTTTCCGGGTGTGCTCGGCGGGCGGCTGGTATACGACATCCGGTTGCGATGGGAGGATGGCAGGCTGGTGGAGGCCAGTTCTTCAACCCATCAGGACTATTTGCATCAAATGCTCCAATCGGACGAAGGCAGCAGCCTGCTCGGGGAATTCGCTTTTGGCGTGAACCCGCATGTGGACCGTTTCTGCAAGGATATCCTGATCGACGAAAAGATTGGCGGTACGATTCACATCGCTCTGGGGCGCGCCTACCCGGAATGCGGGGGGACAAACCAATCAGCGATTCACTGGGATATCGTCAAAGACTTGCGTAGTGAGGGGGCGGTCTACCTCGATGGCAAAGCGATCCTGGAGCATGGCAAGATTGTCGTGTAGGGGCTCTGCGCACAGGATCGGTCCATCGGGATGATCTGTTTGTGCCGGCTGCCGGCTTAGTAGAAACCTAGAAAGGAGGAAGATGATTTGAGCTAATGCGCAGCGGACTTCAGTACCAGTTTGCACGCAACGTCTTGTATCGCTTCTCGAACAGTCACAACCAGGAAAGGAATCGGAGGTCAAAGAACCATGAACAAGAAGCATGCGTTTACCCGTCGTGATTTCCTGCGTATGACCGGAGCAGTGGGTGGAGCACTCGCTGTGGGCGCCATTCCCGCGTTGGAAGTGGGCGCTGCGCCGCCGCCGCGGCGTTCTGCCCAGGCCACGGAGACAGTCAACGTACTGACCGTGGGTGATCCCTGGGATCTGGCCCTTCAGACTGTAACCGAGCAGTTCACGGAAGAGACAGGCATCGAGGTCAAGATCGAGTCGTTGGGGTATGTGGCTCTCCAGGCCCGTCTGGTTAACGCCTTCCTGACCAAGACAGCAGACGCGGACGTAGTCGCAGTTGACCAGATGTGGATCAGCCAGTATGCGGACAACGGCTGGATTCGCTCGCTGGATGACTACATCAAGGCCGACTCTGACACCGAAATCGATGATTTCCTGCCGGAGGTACTGTATTCACTGAGTACCTGGCGCGGCAGCATGTGGACGCTCCCCATCGCCGCCTATGCACAGGGCATCATGTACCGCACCGACCTGTTCGAGGAAGCCGGGCTCGACCCGCTGCCGGCCAGCACTGCTGATGCCGAAGACTGGACGTGGGAGCAATACTTCGACATGGTGGCGGATCTCAACGGCATGGAGATGGGAGGCGAGGAGTTCTTCGGCACGGTGGTGATCGGTGCCCAACCGGTGCCCATTGTCCACATGTTCACCCAGCTGTCGGCCAGATATGGCACGCGGTGGTTCGAAAATTTCCCCGAGGCACCGTGGGACTTCACGCCGACGATCAACAGCCCGGAGAACGTGGCGGCCCTGACAGACTGGAAGAAGCTATACGAAATGGCACCGCCGGAGTCGATCAACTACTTGTGGTTCGACGCCGGTACCCGCTTCTCGCAGGGCGACATTGGTATGTTCTTCCACTGGACGCCCTATTTCTACCTTGTGAACAACGAAGGCTACCTGAGTGGCAAACCGTCGCCTGTAGTCGACAAATTCAAGACCGCGGTGCTGCCAACCTTGGCCGCCGATGGGCCACAGGTAGTCAGCCTGGGCGGCTGGTCGCTCGGCATGCCGTCCACGTCAGCCAACCAGGATGCCGCCTGGCAGTTCATCAAGTGGGCAACAGGCGCAGACGGGCAGAAGGCAATGGGCCTGGCGGACACCAAGGGTTATCAGTTCGCCGACTTCGGCCGTAAGTCGCTCTACGAGGACGCGTCTCTGCGCAAGATCTATCCGTTCCTGGACACGCAAATGGAGATGATGGTACTGGGTGACGGAAAGGTTGTTCGCCCACCCATGCCCATCTACACCTCGTTGGAAGCTGTCTACGGCCTGCAGATCAACGAGGCAATGAGCGGTGCTGCCACGCCTGAGGCAGCGCTGGAAACCACCGATATGCTCTTCAACAACATCTTGACGGGCAACCAGATGATCCCGTACAACATCGAAAGCTACGATGACACGCTGGAGAACACGGTTGCTTTGATCGAGGAGCTGTCGGCGTAAGGGTGCGACGCGTTCCTGCTCGACTCAACGAAGGGGTGGGCTGAGCCCACCCCTTCCAGGATTCGTGGCTCTCCTCGGCCATTGCGTCATGTTCCCCATAATCACACGGGAGGCAAAACGGTGCCCAGGCTATTGTCTACCAAGACTGTGCCCTACCTGCTGTTAGCACCATCACTTATCGTCCTGCTTTCGCTCGTCCTGTACCCGATGGGATTTGCGCTAATCAACAGCTTCAGGTTTTGGAATCTCCAGACCAGCCCTACGCCCGTGTCCTTCGTCGGCTTCGACAACTACAAGATGGTGTTCACGACCACTCCGTTTCTGGCAGCGCTCAAGAACACGGTGGTCCTTTCCGTGTTGGCAACCTGCGCCCAGTTCTGCCTGGGGATGGGCATTGCACTGCTGTTGTACACCAACCTGCGCGGCATGTCCGTGGTGCGTGCGCTGCTGATCATGCCGGTCAGTGTGGCGCCGATTGTCGTCGGTTTTCTGTTTCGTTACCTGTTCGCCCCGGAAGGCGGGTTGCTCATCTGGTTGCTTAAAGGGGTCGGATTTCCTGTCCCTCCGCAGGGCATGTTGGGCAACGCCAACACCGCGTTGTTGAGCATCGGCATGGCGGACACGTGGGAGTGGACGCCGTTCTTTGCCATCGTCTTGTATGCCGCACTGTTGAATAGCCCGCAGGAGATCATTGATGCAGCGCGCTCAGATGGGGCAAACAAACTGAGTATGCTCTGGTACATCTTCTTGCCGATGGTCAAACCGATAGCGGCATTCTTGATCATGATCCGGTTCATGCAGCTGTTCAACAGCTTCGACCTGGTCTACGTGCTCACGGGAGGTGGTCCTGGCACGGCCTCGCGCACCCTGAGCTTCAATCTGTACCAGGAAGGACTGGTGAACTACAACATTGGCCTCACCGCGGCGATGACCTGGATTATTGTGATTATCGTCGCCGTTATCATCAACATCTACACTATGGTTGTGTTCCGGGGACAGGAGTGGTGACCGTGCGCACAACAACTCGGCAGAAGATATTCATCTACTTGCTGATAGCGCTGACGCTAGTGGTGTTCGTCGGGCCAATTCTATGGTTCGTCATGCTGGCTTTCCGGGCGCCCGGTGATACCTATTCCAATCCACCGACCTTCTTCTTCAAACCCACCTTCGAATCCTTCTACGTTACGTTCATCAATCCCGGCAACAATGCCGCGCAATTGCGCAACAGCCTGATTGTGAGCACCAGAACGATCATGTTGAGCCTGCCGTTTTCGCTGGCGGCAGCCTATTCACTGTCCCGCTACCGCATACGGGCTAAACGCTTCGTGATGATGTGGTATATTGGCCTGTGGATGGCCCCGCCGATCGTCTTCATCATCCCCTACTTCATCCTGATGACGTGGATTGGCTGGGCGGGTAGCTATCAGGCGATGATTGTGCTGCTGCAAACAATCACTATTCCGTTCTCGATCTGGCTCCTCAAGAGTTTTCTGGACGAGATGCCGTTCGAATTGGAGGAAGCCGCCCTGGTGGACGGTGCCAGCCGCCTGCAGGCCTTCGTGCGCATCACTCTGCCGTTGGCATTGCCCGGCATCATCGTCACCTCCATATTTGCCTTCGTCTTTAGCTGGAACAACGTGCTCTTCCCGCTGGTACTCAGCAAGCAGGCGACGGCGACGCTGCCGGTGGGAGCGATCAGTTTCTTCGCCTCCACCGGAATCTACTGGAACCAGATTGCCGCGACCGCGGTGGTCACGATGCTGCCGCCGATGGTGATTTTCCTTGTCCTTGGCCGTTACGTAGTCCGAGGGCTCACATTTGGTGCCGTCAAGGGATAACGCTTACGGACAAACTGGATCTCACAGGTCTCTGAATGGAGGAAGGATAGAGTTTATGAAGAAGATTGGTTTCGGGGTCATTGGCACAGGAATCGTGGGTGGCGCGTGGCACGCCTACGTCTACGGCCATCTCCCTCAGTCGAAGCTTGCTGCCGTCTGCGACCTGGACGAGCAGCGTGCCAACGCTGCGGCGCAGAAATATGGCGCCAGCGCCGTCTACACAGACTATCGCAAGCTGCTAGAGAATCCCGAGGTCGAGGCAGTATCGATTGCTACTCCAGATCATGCGCACCGGGAAATAGCGGTGGCCGCTGCCGAGGCAGGCAAACACATCCTTGTGGAGAAACCGTTCGCCACCACCGTCGAGGATGTCGAGGCGATGGTCAAGGCGGCGAAAAAGGCTAAGGTCAAGATGATGGTTGATGTGCACCAGCGTGCCAGCCCGCCTTTCGCCAACGCCAAGCCGAGGCTCCAGCATGCCGGACTCGGCTAGCTCGCCTACATCTATGCCCGCCTGAGCAACACAACCTG
>JAUVRU010000383.1 GCA_030597485.1 Anaerolineae bacterium | reverse complement strand
CGGTGCCTACGCGTAAGGGCACGCTACCCAGAAGGGCCGAAGCCACGAGCCGGGACCTCCGGACGAGTGACGAAAGCCGACCCCACCGAAAAAGCGGGAAGATCCTTTTTTCGGTACAGTCGAAAGTCGTTTGACGATCCGGGGGTTCCTGAAGCGTCATCCAGAGTGGGAGTCAGTCACAGGGCGTTTCGGTGCGGGTGTCATCGTCACCGGTGCTTCCCACACTACGCCGATGCCGGCGTACCTTCTCTGCGATGGCGCCTGCCAGAGGCCGGGTTGGCGCTGCTTCGGCCGCCAGCCTCTCTGCTTGAGTCTCGCGTTCTTCCACCGGTGCGGCCGGAGGCCCGACCATTGGAAAGGGATCCAGGTCGAAGAGCTTGGCATAGACGTAGCGTCCAAGGATCCGCACGGAGGCGATCATGGGCGCGGCAAGTGCGACTCCCAGTACCCCTCCCACACTGGCGCCAATGATCACCCCGATGATAACCACCACCGGGTGCAGCCTGACCCGTTGGCCGATAATTCTAGGAATCAGGATGTTGATATCAACCTGCGCAAAAGCCACATATGCGCCGAACACGATCAGCGCAAAGATACCGTTGGGAAGCGGCAGATAGTTGGATCCGTGCAGCAGGGCAACGGTCACGGCAGTCAAGCCCCAGATGACGTTCCCGATGCTGGGTAGGAATTCCAGCAGCCCCCCCCAGATGCCCAACAGGTAGGGACGCGGCAACCCCAGGATGGTGCTGAGCACGGTCAGAATGACGGTAACCACCAGCGCCAGTACCACCTGTCCTCGGAAGAAAGCTGACCAGACACCGTCGATCTCCGTCAGCAGCTTCTCGCTGTCTCGGCCGTACCCGGGGGGTATCATGCCTCGCAGCCAGTCGGCGATCCGGCTGGCGTCGCGGGTAAAATAGAACCCGATGACAAAGGTGAAAACCACCAGCAGAATCGTCCGGGCCGCGCCGAACACGAAAGTAAACGATCCAGGGGCCACCGAGCGAATCAGGCCGGTCAGGCTGGAAGTGAGCTCATCGACCAGGTCTTGAACGGCGAACTGAATGCCCATCACTTCGACTGTCGTGCCTGGGCTGAGGCTTTGCAGATAGCGAACGAAATCGATCAGCTCACGCTGCACGTACACGACTTGCCTGACCACGACCGGTGTCAGCGACCAGGCAACGGGGACCACCAGGACCAACAGGGCCAGGTATATCAGACCAGTGGCAAGGCCTCGCGGCAGGCGCGCCGCCCGTTGAATAGCGCGCACCACTGGTTGCAGGACATAAGCCATAATGATGCCGATGGTAAGCGGTATCAGAACAGGCTGGAACAGATAGACGGCCAACCCCATCAGCACCAGCACGAGCACGCTCACTATGACCTTGACCGGAAGGGTCCATTGGGCCGGTTGTGTGTTGGCGGCTTCCGCCGCGTCATTGTTCATAGCAGACTGACTCCCTCATCATTAGGCCAGACTACGATCAGCAACCCTGACGGGCTTCATTGTCAGAAGACCATCTTTTCGCTCGACAGGCATGGCAAAACCGAAGAGATCAACCGCCATGGCACGCGCCAGGTCGGCCGCTGGGAGAGATGGTTGGCCAGGATCGGCAAAAAGGCGCCCCACGCCTGAGTTGGGCACCCGGCGCACGAACGGCACGCTGTCTGGCGCATCCTCAGTACCCAGGAGCGATTCCAGGTAGTCGGCACATGCCGCGTCCTCATCTCCGTCAAGATCGGGGCTTGCGCCGGTGATGACGAAGGTCACACTTGCTGGCGCCCGCTGTCTGATGTAGCGCGCCGTGGCGCCAGCGCACACAAAGCTGCTCGCCAGCAGTGCACTGGCCTGGGTGCTGCGTACCACGCCTTGGGTTCCGGCGCTGGTTCGCTGAATCAATCTGCGGCCGGTCAGGTCCATGCCCAGCAACGCCGAAGGCGAGTTTCCCAGGTCGAAGCCCGCTACCGGTAAACCATCGACCTCGCCCATAACCAGGGCGCCTGGCATTCGCCGGCGCAGCGCGAGGGCTTCCTCGACCGTGCCGACCAGCACGATCTCGTGTGCCCCGGCCGCGAACGCGTGGGCAGCGGTGGTGAAGGCGCGCAGGACATCTATCACCACAACCATGTCTGTCGCCGAGCCGCAGGTTTCCAGTGATGCTCGCTTGAGTTCCATAGATTCAGAGGGATGAAACAGGGGATCCCGAGTGTTCGTTTGTCCCCTGCCTGTGTATTTCTGACAGCGGAGCACATCACGCGCGCACGCAAGGCCCTCAGTATATCACACATGATTCTCGTTGACAATCGCCACAATCGCCACTATAATCGGTCCGTGGAGACATTCTCTTGGGATCGGCGTGCCGATCAAGCGACGTCACAGGAGCCGCAAGGCTACCAGGTCCAGCTCCCCTTGTTCGAGGGACCCCTCGACCTTCTGCTGCATCTCATTGAGCGGGAGCAGCTGGACATCACCAAGGTAGCACTGGCTCAGGTGACCGACCAGTATCTCCAGTACCTGGCTGTTCTCAAGGAGATTGAGGCTGAAACCCTGACTGATTTCCTGGTGGTGGCAGCCAGGCTGCTTCTGATCAAATCCAATGCCTTGCTGCCCAAGCCTCCTCCCATGCTGCTCGAGGACGAAGAGGAGGACGTGGGCGATCAGCTGGCGCGGCAGTTGTCGATCTACAAGCGGTTCAAGGAAGTGGCGCGGACCCTGGGTCAACGGGAGTTGGATGACCTGCGCGGCTTCGTGCGCCTGGCCCCGCCACCCCAGATTGAGCCTCGACTGTCGCCTGATGATGTCACCGTGTACGATTTGCTCGACGCTGTGCGTTGTGCGTTGGCGGTGCGGCCGGCTGACCCCGGCGTAGACGAGGTCGTGTCACCGATTACCTTGACCATCGGCCAGCAGATGGCGCTGATCCGGGACCGGGTGAGTGCCAGGGGGCGAGTGAGTTTCACGCAACTACTGCACCGCTCGGCCACCCGGGTGGAGGTTATTGTCACCTTCATCGCGGTGCTTGAGTTGATTAAGCAGTACGTTGTGGACGTGCGGCAAGATGCGCCATTTGGCGACATCATCATTGTTTCCAGGCCAGCGGATCGTGTAAGTGATTCCCCACCGACTCCATAACTCCGTGGCTTGGGCAATGCAGGTGGGATATGGTCTGGCCGGGCATACGGCTGAGCGGCGGTGACTGATTGTGGCAGGTGGAATGACACAGACCAATGTGGGCGCGGCCTCTTTGTATGTTGACAGCAACCGATGTCAGGTCTGTCAGCGTTGTCTGGCGCAACAGGTATGCAAGGTCAAGGCCATCGTCCGCATTGACCGTGACGACTCTCCCTACATAGACGTGCACCGCTGCCACGGCTGCAAACTGTGCGTCATCGAATGCCCTTTTGACGCAATTTTGACCACGTAGTGTCCCTGGCCGCTTTCCATCCAACGACCGCGCCAAAAAACCGTCAGTCTACCGCAGCTCTATCTGGTCACAGGCGTGCTCCCTGGCTCCACGGGCGCGGTCATCTGGGCGCGACCGTCTCCCTGCGATGTCTT
>JAUVRU010000166.1 GCA_030597485.1 Anaerolineae bacterium | reverse complement strand
TGCCGATGGCTTAATATCGGTGCCAGTGCCGATGGCTTAATATCGGTGCCAGTGCCGATGGCTTAATATCGGTGCCAGTGCCGATGGTTCAACGTCGCTGCGGTGAAAGAGATTGATACAGAACGATGAATGATGAACGATGAACGATGAATGATGAATGCGGCTTACCGCTGGCGGTACTGCCTGCACCTGGGCGCTCCGCGATGGGAAGATGTGCTTTTCGGCAGAAACAGACCAAACTTGAGATAGGTAGAAAGGGGAGGAAAACATGTCAGGCGGCTATATGGGCAAGATACTGTGGGTCAATCTCGACAATAGCACCATACACGAAGAGGTTCCCGATGAGCGTCTGCTTCGCGACTTCATCGGGGGCTATGGCCTGGGGGCCCGGTTGCTTTACGAGAGGATACCCCCCGGGGCTGATCCGCTGGGGCCGGAGAACATCCTCGGCTTCACCACCGGCCCGCTGACCGGCACGTTGGCCGCCACGGGCACGCGCTGGACGGTGGTGGGCAAATCGCCGCTCACCGGCGGCTGGGGTGACGCCAACGGCAGCGGCTTCTTCGCCGCGGCCCTCAAGCAGGCTGGCTACGACGCTGTGTTCTTCACCGGCATCGCCGACCGGCCTGTCTACCTGTTCCTGGACGACGGGCGCGCCGAGCTGCGGGACGCCGGCCACCTCTGGGGCCAGGACTGTTACCAGGTGGAGGACTGGGTCAAAGCGGAGCTGGGCGACGACGTCGAGGCCGCCTGTATCGGTCCGGCTGGGGAAAAGCTCTCCCTCATCTCGGGCGTGGTTCACCACAAGGGCCGGGTTGCCGCCCGTTCCGGCCTGGGCGCCGTGATGGGCGCCAAACGTCTCAAGATGGTGACCGCCCGGGGCACCAGAAAGGTGCCGATGGCCGACCCGGAGGCCGCCCGGGCACTGAGCAAGAAATATGGTAAGGAGATCACCAGCGGTGTTGGCTTCGCCGACGCCTATCGGACCAAGGGCACTCCCGGCTACACCCCCGTCGGTGCCGTCAACGGTGATTCGCCCACCCGCAACTGGGGAGCCAGCGTGCTCGCTTTCCCCGACGTGGAACCGCTGGAGTTTGAGCATCTGCTCGAGTATCGCCTGGAGCGGAAGTCGTGCTGGCACTGCCCCATCTCCTGTTGGGGAACCAGCCAAGTTGAGTATCAGGGCCGCACCGTGGAGGCGCACCAGCCAGAGTACGAGAGTGCTTCGGCGTTCGGCACCATGACCTTGAACAATGACTATCCCTCCCTCATCGTGGCCAACGAGCTGTGCAACCGCCTGGGGCTGGACACCATCTCGGCCGGCGGCTGTGTGGCCTTCGCCATCGAGTGTTATGAGCATGGTCTGATCAGCTCGGAAGACACCGGCGGCATCGAGCTGGCGTGGGGAGATCACGAGTCGATGAACGCCATGGTGGAGAAGATCGCCCATCGGGAGGACATCGGCGATCTGTTGGCCGCCGGGGTGGAGCGAGCAGCCGAGAAACTGGGACCTGAATCGGAACCGTTCGCCATCCACGTCGGCGGCCAGGAACTGCCCATGCACGACCCCCGCTTCGAGCCAGCCATGGGCGTGATCTACAAGATGGACGCCACACCCGGCCGCCACACGCAGGCCTGCCAGTTCCTGGTGCCGCCTGGTTATGAATCGGATAGACCGGGATTCGGCATAGACCGGGAACAGCAGGAAGGGCGGGGCCGCTGGATCCGGGAAGCCTGTTGCCTGAATCACGTCAGTAACGTCTCTGGCGTCTGCCTGTTCGGCTACCTTTCCACGCACATCCCCTTCGTTCCTGAGTTCCTCAGCGCTGTCACCGGTCAACCATTCTCCGTGGAGGATATGGTGACGGTGGGGGAGCGCATCGCTAACATTCGCCAGGCGTTCAACGTGCGCCACGGGATCAACGCGGTGACCCAACCCACTCCCGACCGTGCCTACGGGCGTCCGGCACTGCCCGACGGCCCCACCGCCGGCATCACCGTCCAGCTGGAACAGATGCTGGGGGAATACCTGGAGGACATGGGATGGACGCAAGACGCAGCCGTGCCTAAACGCGACGTGCTGGAACGGCTAGGGCTGGAGGATGTCGCCAGGGACCTGTGGGACTAGGCCGCTCGCGGAACCATCTGTGAACCCTAGGAACCCTTGCGAAGGTTCTGAACCTTCGCAAGGGTAGGCGGCATGAGGAAGAGCCATGCGCAGATTTGAGGACAAGCGGGTGCTGATCACCGGCGGTGCTCGGGGCATCGGCCAGGCCACCGCCGACCGGTTCGCCTCAGAAGGGGCCCGGGTACTGATCGCCGGTCGGCTGGGCGATGTCGTGGAACAGACCGCCGGTGAGATCGGCCGGAAACACGGCACCCAGGTGTTGACCTGCGCGATGGATGTGTCCATGAAGGCCGACGTTGAGGGCATGATGACCGTTGTCGGGGAGCACATGGGCGGCGTTGACGTGCTCATCAACAACGCTGGCGTCTGCTATACCACCCCCTTCCTGGACATCCCCGAGGAAACCTGGGACCAGATCATTGGCATGAATCTAAAAGGCCACTTCCTGGTGGCTCAAGCGGTGGCACGCGAGATGGTGAAGGCCAGATCGGGCGTGATCGTGAACATGTGCTCCACCAATGGTCTGGTGGGCGAAGCTAACTACGCGCCCTACAATGCCAGCAAGGCCGGCATTCTGCTCCTCACCAAGACGATAGCGTTGGAGCTGGCCCCCTATGGCATTCGGGTGAACTGTGTCTCGCCGGGAGCTATTGTTACCCCTCTGTCGGCGGCACCCGGGGACGAGAGCCTGTCCGATGAGTACATCCGTACCCACATCCCCCTGGGACGTACTGCCCAGGCGGAGGAAGTGGCCTCGGTCTTTGCGTTCCTGGCCTCTGACGATGCCTCCTTCATCACCGGTGAGTCAATCGTCATCGACGGGGGGCAGATTGCCTCCTGAACTCAGAGCCTTCGCAAGGGTAGGCGGTACGGGGAAGATCCATGCGCAGATTTGAGGACAAGCGGGTGCTGATCACCGGCGGCGCCCGGGGCATTGGCCAGGCCACCGCCGACCGGTCCGCCTCAGAGGGCGCTCGGGTGCTGATCGCTGATCGGCTGGCCGACGTGATGGAGGGGACCGCCAGCCAAATCGGCCAGAAACACGACGCCCAGGTGTTGACCTACGCCGTGGACGTCTCCAGGAAAGCCGATGTCGAGGGGTTGGTGGCCTATGCTGTGGAGCAATTTGGCGTGATCGACGTGCTCATCAACAACGCCGGGGTGGCCGGCAGGGTTCCCTTCCTGGAGCTCTCTGAGGAAACCTGGGACCGGATGATAAACATCAATCTCAAGGGTTGCTTCCTGGTGGCTCAGGCGGTAGCGCGCGAGATGGTGAAGGCCAAATCCGGCGTGATCGTGAACATGTCTTCCACCAACGGGCTGGTCGGCCAAGCCGGTCTGGCGCACTACAATGCCAGCAAAGGCGGCGTCCTGCTCCTCACCAAGACCATGGCGCTGGAGCTGGCCCCCTATGGCATCCGGGTGAACTGCCTGGCTCCGGGATACATCGCCACCCCCATGTCGCTGCCCGTTGACAACGACGACACCCGGGCCGAGTACGCCCGCACCAGAATCCCGCCGATCCCGTTGGGTCGGGTTGCCGGACCGGAAGAGGTTGCCGCTGTCTACGCCTTCCTGGCCTCCGACGATGCCTCGTTCATCGCCGGGGAGTCAATCGTCATCGACGGTGGCCAGCTGGCTTTCTGAACTCAGAACCCTGGCGAAGGTTGCGAACCTTCGCCAGGGTTCGTTCGCCAGATTGGGATCCAAACCGGTACCAGGAGGAACTATGCGCAGATTCGAAGACAAACGAGTGTTGATCACCGGCGGCGCCCGGGGCATCGGCCAGGCCACCGCCGACCGGTTCGCCTCAGAAGGGGCTCGGGTGCTGATCGCCGATCGGCTGGTCGACCTGATGGTACAGACCGCCGGCGAGATCGGCGACAAGCACGGTACCCAGGTGTTGACTTACGCCATGGATGTGACCAGGAAAGCCGAGGTCGAGGGTTTGGTGGCCTTTGCCGTGGCTCAACTGGGCGGGATCGACGTGCTCATCAACAACGCCGGTGTGGCCCACCTGGTCCCGTTCCTGGAGCTGTCTGAGGAAGAGTGGGACGAGACCATCAACATCAATCTCAAGGGCCACTTCCTGGTGGCCCAAGCGGTGGCGCGGGAGATGGTAAGGGCAAAATCCGGCGTGATCGTGAACATGTCCTCGACCAACGGCCTGGCCGGCGAACTCTACTGTGCGCACTACAACGCCAGCAAGGCCGGCATCCTGCTCCTCACCAAGACGATGGCCCTGGAACTGGCCCCGTATGGCATCCGGGTGAACTGCCTTGCCCCGGGATACATCGTGACCCCCCTGGCCGCGGGCGCTTTGACCGAAGACAGTAGCAGGGATGAGGGGGAATATGCCCGCACCAAGATCCCGATGGGGCGCGTCGCCCAGCCGGAGGAGGTGGCTTCGGTCTTTGCCTTCCTGGCGTCCGACGATGCGTCGTTCATCACCGGTGAGGCGATCGTCATCGACGGCGGCCAGCTGGCCTCCTAGGGACAGCGAACCCTTGCGAAGGTTCAGAACCTTCGCAAGGGTGGAAGGGTGGGGTGCTCCGGGATCTAATGCGCTGGCACCACACAGATGAAGCCCATCGGCGCGTCTCCGACGGTCCGCAGCTGATGCAGCTCGTTGCCGGGAATGAAGATCACGTCCCGAGGGCCCAGCTCCACCTCCTCGTCACCGTGCCGCACCAGCGCCCGACCGTGCAGCATGAACACGCCGTGCTCGTGGGGATGCTGCTCCAAGCGGGAGTGCCCGCCCGGCTCCAGGCGAAAGTATCGCATGCGGAAGTTGAGGGATTCCTCCGCCGGCCCCATCAGTATCTTCTTGGTGGCCCCCTTCACGTCGCCATCCTGGTATGCCTTATCGGTCACACCTTCCCAATCGTAGGCGGTCTCGTCGCCGGTGAATCTATGGATTACTCCCATCTGTACCTCCATATGTCAAATCTCGCGGTATTAGCAATCCGGCGGCCAACGGCGGGACTATCCTGTCCCCCTGCCAGCACCCGCCTGTTGGCTGCGCGGTGAAGCGCGCCCCCCACCTTACACGGAACGGGAACGTCTGTCAACATAGTAACACCACCCTGCACCCCACATATCCCTGCTGTTTGCCGCAGCTTTGACGTGTCCAGGCTTCTGGCTTACACTGTTCTTGTGCTCGGCGCTACGCTGCGGAGGCGTTTCCGCATGCGCCTATGGAAGGCATCGTAGCTCCTTTTTGTTATCAGGAAGGAACGTGATATGGCTGGCAATACGGTCGCTCAAATGACCCTGTCAGAGTTCAAGGAAATGCTTGAGGCTGTGGTTGAAACCACGGTCGAACAGAAGTTGCTTGAAATCCTGGGAGATCCTGATGAAGGGTTACAAATCAAGGAAGCTGTGCCGGATAGACTCCTGCGCCAGAGGGAAACTGTTGCCTCCGGGCAATACGGGCAATCGTTTGAGGGTGTGGCAAGAGAACTTGGGTTGGATTAGGCCATGTACCAGATTCATATCTTGGACCGAGCCGCCCGTGAGCTGGCACAGTTGGACAGACCAGTTGGTCGTCGCATTGTGAGACGAATCCGCTGGCTGGCAGCGAATCTGGAGGCTGTCAAACCAGATGCCCTGACAGGCAACCTGGCAGGATTCTGCAAGATTGGGGTCGGTGATTAGCGTATTGTGTACGAGGTTCTTCATTCAGAACAGACAATCGTGGTTCACCTTGTCGCCCACCGC
>JAUVRU010000356.1 GCA_030597485.1 Anaerolineae bacterium | reverse complement strand
TGTCCCGGGAGGACAAACTCAAGATTGCCCGAAGACTCGCCGTATTTGGCATCCACTACATTGCGGGCGGTTGGCCCGGTTCCACCCCAACGGCCGCGGGGTTCTTCCGCAAGGCACGATCTCTGGGGCTGACACAGGCCAGGCTGGCCGCGTTCGGCGTGACGCGCAGAAAAGGCTCCCGCCCGCAAGAAGATGCCAACCTTCGAGCGCTGCTGGAGGCGGAAACGCCGGTGGTCACCCTGGTCGGCAAGAGCTCGGAGCTACACGTCACCCAGGTGGTGGAGACCAGTCTGGACGAGAACCTGGCCATGATCGGGGAAAGTGTGGATTACATCAAACACCAGGGTCGTGAGGTGATATTCGACGCCGAACATTTCTTCGACGGCTACCAGGCCAATCCGGATTACGCCTTGGCTACCCTGCAGGCCGCGGCCGAGCACGGCGTTGATGTGCTGGTTCTGGCCGACACCAACGGCGGCTCACTCCCATGGCAAGTGGAAGAAGCGGTCAAGGTCGTGGCAGCCAGATTTGCTACGCCTCTCGGCATTCATACCCACGACGACGCCGGATGCGCCCTGGCCAACACGCTGGTTGCCGTGCGGGCCGGCGCCGTGCAGGTGCAGGGCACCATCAATGGCTACGGCGAACGGGTGGCCAACGCCGACCTGTGTACGATTATCCCCAGCCTGCAGCTGAAAATGGGCATTCCCTGCGTCCCAGAAGAAAACCTCACCCAACTCACCCACCTGTCACGCTTTGTGGCCGAGATCGCCAACCTGGCGCACGACGATTACCAGCCCTACATGGGTGCCAGCGCTTTCTGCCACAAGGGCGGCATGCACGTTGCCGGCATGCTAAGAGAGGAGACCAGCTGCCAGCACATAGATCCGGCACTGGTTGGCAACCAACGGCGCAGTGTCGTTTCCGAACTGTCGGGACGTGCCAACGTGATTGAAAAGGCTGAACAGCTGGGGGTGGAGATCGACAGCGAGCAAACCCAGGAAGTGCTAGAACAGATAAAACAGATGGAAGCCAAGGGGTTCACCTTCGAAGGCGCCGAGGCATCCTTCGAGCTGATGCTGCGCCGCGCCCATCCCGGCTACGTTCCTCCGTTCGAGCTCCTTGACTATATGGTCCTTGTTGAACGCCGGCGGGGACGAGGACTGCTGGCCGCGGCCACGGTGAAAGTGCGCGTCGGCCCCACGATCATGCACACCGCCGCCGAGGGCAACGGCCCGGTCAATGCCCTTGACGCAGCCTTGCGCAAGGCCCTTACCGGTGTCTATCCCCATCTGTCCGTCGTCAAGCTGGCCGACTACAAGGTACGCATTCTGGACAGCGATACCGCTACCGCCGCCACCACCCGGGTGCTGATTGACAGCAAGGACGGGACGAATCGCTGGAGCACGGTCGGCGCCAGCACGAACATAATCGACGCCAGCTGGCGCGCGCTCGCCGACAGCATGGAATACGCCATGATACGCGAAGCCGACAGGAGTTAGCTCAAATGCACCCTTCCGCCAGGAAAGTAGCCGACGCTGCTCTGGGTTGTGGACTGACCATCGAGGTGGTGGAATTCGACGAAACCACCCGTACCGCGCCCGACGCTGCCAACGCCATCGGGTGCCAGGTGGCCCAGATCGTGAAAAGCCTGATCTTCATCGCCAATGGCGAACCGGTCGTGGCCCTGGTGTCCGGCGCCAACCGGCTCGATGAGCGCAAGTTGGCCGCCTTGCGCGGCATAGGCCGCAAGAAGGTGAAACGTCCCGATGCGGACACGGCCAAGACGATTACCGGCTTCAGCATCGGAGGGGTGCCTCCTTTTGGCCACGCGTCGGCGTTGCCCGTCTACGTGGATGAGGATTTGACCCGTTTCGACGTGGTGTGGGCTGCCGCCGGCACTCCCTTTGCCGTCTTCGCCATCACCCCCGACGACCTGGTGCAGGCCAGCCATGGTACCGTTGTCGACCTGAAAAAGGAGTGAAACCCGTGGATGTTACCATCACCCTGCTTCCCGGTGACGGCATCGGTCCCGAAGTCGTCGCCCAAGCCCGCAAAGTGCTGGAAGCCGTGGCTGGTCAATTCGGCCACACCTTCAACTTCCACCGGGCATTGATCGGGGGAATTGCCATCGAAGAGACCGGCAACCCCTTGCCCGACGAAACCCTGAAGGCATGCCAGACCAGCGATGCCGTGCTGATGGGGGCCGTGGGTGGGCCCAGGTGGAGTGACCCCCGAGCAGCGGTCCGTCCCGAGCAGGGTCTTCTGCGGATACGAAAGGAACTGGGGCTGTTCGCCAACCTGCGGCCAGTGAAGCTGATTCCGGCGCTGGCTAACGCCAGCCCCCTGAAGCCGACGGTGGTGTCCGGCACCGACATGGTCATTGTGCGCGAGTTGACCGGGGGGCTCTATTTTGGCCAGCCGCAGGGACGTGAGCAAGCCGGGGGACGACGGGCTGCCGTGGACACCTTGCGCTATGCCGAGGACGAGATCGAGCGGCTGATGCGAGTCGCTTTTGACCTGGCCCGGGGCCGCCGCCGCAAGTTGACCTCCGTGGACAAGGCCAACGTGATGGCCTCGTCCCGCCTGTGGCGCGAGGTGGCCCACGAGGTAGCCCATGACTACCCCGATGTGGAATACCAGGACATCCTGGTCGATGCCTGCGCTATGTACCTCATCCGCAACCCGGCCGATTTCGACGTGATCGCCACAGAGAACATGTTTGGCGACATCCTCTCCGACGAGGCCTCGATGCTGACCGGTTCGCTGGGCATGCTGCCCTCCGCCTCGCTGGGGAGCGGGCGGCCCGGCCTGTTCGAGCCGATTCACGGCTCCGCCCCAGACATTGCCGGACAGGGCGTGGCCAACCCGCTGGCCACCATCCTCAGTGCCGCCATGCTGCTGCGGTCCGGCCTGGGGCTAACCCGGGAGGCAGCCGCCGTCGAGCGAGCCGTTGAGAAGGTATTGGAGGACGGTCATCGCACCGCCGACTTGGCGGCGCCTGGCCAGCCGACGGTGGGCACCCAAGCTATAGGCGACCTGGTCGTCGCCGCCTGCGCCACGGCCACTGAGCAACATCAGGTCTAAGGCTAGGGCTCAGCCTGAGGGTCTCGGCCCTCATCTTGACCTCAACCTTAACCTTGACCTCAGCCTTAACCTCAGCCTCAACCTTGGAAACGGAGATCCCCTATGCGCAGCGACACCATCAAGAAGGGCTTTGAGCGAGCACCGCACCGGAGCCTGCTGCAAGCCACCGGCGTGAACGACAAGGACATGAGCAAGCCTTTCATCGCCATTGCCAACAGCTACATAGATATCGTGCCCGGCCACGTACATCTGAACGAGCTTGGCGAGGTGGTGCGCGAGGCCGTACGCCAGGCAGGCGGCGTGCCCTTCATGTTCAACACCATCGGGGTGTGCGATGGCATTGCCATGGGACACATTGGCATGAAATACAGCCTGCCCAGCCGGGAGCTGATTGCCGACAGTGTGGAGACCATGATCAAGGCCCATTGGTTCGACGCCATGATCTGCATTCCCAACTGCGACAAGATCGTTCCCGGCATGCTGATGGCCGCGGTGCGCTGCAACATCCCCACCATCTTTGTCAGCGGGGGACCGATGGCTGCCGGCCACACATCCCAGGGTGAAGCGGTCGATCTGGTCAGCGTTTTCGAGGCGGTGGGCGCCTATCAGGCGGGCACGAT
>JAUVRU010000436.1 GCA_030597485.1 Anaerolineae bacterium | reverse complement strand
GGGCACGGTCACGCACCCCCACGCCCAGAACCGAGCGCAGGCCGAGGCTGATCGGGGTGAACGCCAGTTGGACCGGATGTCGTCTACCCTGGCCGTCACCCGGGCCCGAGGGGGCGTCCCCCTGGGCCAGGTGCTGTCGGCCGAGCTCGTTTACCTGACCCGCAATGTCACCGCCATCGTGGTCACCTCCTCCACCGACGGCGACTGGGTGGCCGCTCTGCGGCATCTGGCCGTGCGTGGAGTACACACCATAGCTGTGCTCGTTGATCCGGCCACCTTCGCTCCTGGAAGTGCCCGCCCCGAGGACACCAGCAACGTCATGGCTGATCTGGTATCCAGCCACGTGCCCACATACCTGGTGCGCTACGGCGACTCGCTGGACGTCGCGCTGAGCCAGGCCAACCTCCAGAGCCAGCACGTCTGAGAGAGTCTCCCGGAGACTCGCAGTCTTCGGGAGACCACAGATGTCGTCGGCCGAAGTCAGGGGACTTCGGACTCCCGGGGTTATCGGGGCAGCTCGTTGGACCACGCTGCACCACAGTGCTATGATACTCCAATTCGCCCACGGCAAACGTCACCGAAAGAGGTCCCTGTGCTCCCCTCGCCCAACCACGTGATTGCTGAACTGGCTGCCAGTGGCAAGACCAGGTTCACTGTCGGTGTTCTGGCCGACACCCATATGCCCTACCGCATGAAACAATTGCCCCGGGCAGTCTTCCGGGCTTTCGACGAGGCAGACCTGATCCTGCACGCCGGTGACGTGGATCACATCGACTGCTTGCAGGAGCTGGCTTCACTGGCGCCCCTGTTTGCGGTACGCGGCAACCTGCACTTCACCGACCTGAGCCACGGGGGCAGGGATCTGCCGGTTGATCTTCAGATGACCATTGCCGGACACAAGGTTGTGGTCACCCACGGGGGCTGGTACGGCTTGCGCTCGCTGGCGGGTGACTGGTTTATGGAAAAGCTCCTGGAGCCGGGGAGAAAGCGGGCCAATCAACGCGTCGCCCGGCGGCTGCTGACCATGTATCCCCAGACTGACGTGATCGTCTTTGGGCACACGCATAAACCCTACCGGGAGCGGCAAGGCAGCACGCTGCTCTTCAACCCCGGTGCCGTCTGCCGCAGCCGCAACCGGGCACCGTCCGTGGGTATACTCTATCTGGGGCCGGACACGATTGAGACCGAGGTCCTTCTGGTGCCTTGGTAGGCGCCGCTATGAGAGAATGGTCCTGAGCCAGCATGAGCCATAGCAGCAACCTGTCCCCGCCGCCTCCCCGTCGTGGGTTGGCCCTCCAACTGGGCCCGGCCATGGTGGCGCGCCTGGTCCTCAACACCTCTCGCCGCATGTTCTACATTTTCGCGCCTGCCTTTGGCCGGGGCCTGGGCGTGCCGCTGACCTCCATCACGTCGCTCATCGCCATCAACCAGGCCTCCGGCATTCTTGGTCCTCTGTTCGGGCCGCTCGGCGACCGCTGGGGCTATCGACTGATGATGCTGCTGGGGTTGAGCGCGGCCAGCGTGGGGTTGCTGGCTGCTGGCGTGCTGCCCTTCTACGCTGTCATGGTGATAGCCGTCTTCCTGATTGGGTTTGCCAAAAGCGTCTTCGATCCGGCCCTGCAAGCATACGTGGGCGAACAGGTGCCTTATCACCGTCGGGGGCTGGTCATGGGGCTGATCGAGCTGCCCTGGGCTGGCAGTGCGCTGGTGGGTATTCCCCTGGTGGGACTGCTTATCAGCCGCATAGGATGGCAGTCACCCTTCTTGGTGTTGGGGGCAGTGGGCTTGCTCTGTTTGATCATGATAGGGTTGCTCATCCCCAGCGATGCCCAGCCCCAACAGCGCCAGCCGGCCGGTATCCGCCAGGCATGGCGGCAACTGGCTCAGGAACCAGCCGCCCTGACGGCGCTGGCGTTTACGTTTCTGATGACTGCCGCCAACGATACCCTGTTTGTGGTGTATGGCGTCTGGTTGGAGTCCGCGTTTGGGCTCACCGTGGTGGCGCTGGGAGCCAGCACAATCGTCATCGGGGTGGCCGAGCTGCTGGGCGAGGGGTTGACCCTCTCAATAGCCGACCGGGTGGGGTTGTGGCGATCTGTCGTCTTCGGTCTGGCGCTGACCGGGCTCAGTTACCTGCTGCTGCCGGTGGTGGCGCACACGTTGCCGCTGGCCTTGGTTGGGCTTTTTCTCATCTTCGTCACCTTTGAATTCTCCATCGTCACCTCTTTCTCCATCTTTACCGAGATCTTGCCGGGCGCGCGGGGTACCATGATGGCCACCAACATGGCGGCGGCCAGTATGGGGCGGATGGTAGGTGCTCTGGTGGGCGGATTGGTGTGGATGGTCGGTGGACTCCAGGCGGTCAGCCTGGTGGCCGCTGGCGCCAGCGGCCTGGCGCTGGTCTGTATGGTTTGGGGTCTGCGTGCCTGGCGGTCGTGAGTTCAAAGCCAGCGTACGCTCGCTGGCAATGGTGGGCTGTCGCGCTCAATGTGAGTAGTATGCGTCGAGTTACGTCTTCACTTGAGTGCCAGGTTGAACTTGACCCAGTACATCTGACCGCGCTCAACTGGCATGTTCCAGTGCCTCCGGCACCGCACTTGCACTGGCACCCGCAAACTCGCTTGCCTCCTGGGCATAGAAGCGATAGCCTTCTGCTGCCAGCTGTTCCTCTTCCACCGCCACGATCTCGGACAATGCACGAGCGATGAGCCGACTGCGGCTGATGTTGAGTCGAGCCGCCTCACGGTCGGCGAAGTCAACCAAGCTGACCGGCAGCGAAACCATCACTTTGCGGACTGGCGCAGTTTTTGGGGACATCACTCACCTCCAGGTTTTGGTGTACGACCGGATTCCACCACCGAAATGGACGTCGGTCCAATCATACCACCAGGCAGTAATCATTCTACCTTATGATTGACTCGTCTGAAAAAACGTCTTCTCACCGCGGCCCGCCCTGCCTGCACCTGGACGCAGGCACAGGTGGCTCGCGCCAGCGGGCCAGGGAGAACGCTGAGAGCGCAGCCTGTCCCCTGGCCCGCGTGGCGGAGCCAGGACGGGCTGCCGGAAGGCCAGGGAGAAAATCTTATGAAATCTCAGCGAACTCTGCGTGCTCAGCGGTAAGACCCTCGTTACTTCAGCGGACTTATGACTGGTGAACTGATGGGGCACGGCCACCGGGCAGAGGCGGCAGACACGATGTCTGTCTTATCTTGCCGCAATCCAGCGGATAGTCAATGACG
>JAUVRU010000341.1 GCA_030597485.1 Anaerolineae bacterium | reverse complement strand
CCGCGATGAATCGCAGGCCTACACCGCCGCGCCCGATCAATCGGGCTGCAACGTGGCCCACCCAGGCTCATTGATGGGCCGTTGTTCTGTAGCTCGACGACTTCATCGTCGTGCGGGCATCTCTTCTCGCTCCGTCGGCTTTGTTCAGCGCCCTGCCGGCCGGGCAGACCTTTGCTCAGCACCCTGCCGGCCGGGCAGTCCCTGGGATGATACGATCTCCCACCCATGTGCTGCCGGTTGCGCCTGACATTGGGGATACCCGAGAGCCGCGTTTCAGCGCACGACCAGGACAGGGCATGCGGCGTGCTGAATGACCTTGTGGCTAATGCTGCCCAACAGCAAACCCTGCAGATCACTTAAGCCGCGCGCACCCATCACGATGAGGTCAGACTCTCGAACCTCTGCAACCCGGAGTATGGCCTCAGCCATTGGCCCTTCAAGCAACTCACGCACCACCGGGATTCCAGCCGCTTCGAGCGCGCCCGCAGCCTCTTCCAGGACTTCTGTGGCGGCTTCGAGACGGCGCTGGAGAACCCTGTCGTACTCAGGTTCACCCAAGATATCAGAAATGGAGGCATAGGCATGCACGACGATGACCTCGGCCTTCATCAGTGTAGCCAGCTCGTGAGTGTAGTCCAGGGCCTTGCGCGCGTGGTCAGAACCATCGGTGGCATACAGGATGCGAGTGAACATCGGCAGACCTCCTTTCACGTGACTCGTCCGGTTATCCGGACCGTATCACGCGGGGCCATCTACTTCCTCTTGGTCACAGCGGGCGGATGGCGCATGGATGTAGTCTGATCGATTTCACAGATTTCTGCTGACGACAGGGGTCGTCGGACTCCGTCTTTCTTTCATGCCACCCGTTCGCACGGGAGCCCACTCACTCCCCGGCTCGCTGATTCACCCCAGAGGGCACCAAGAGATCTCCAAGGAATCTCAGTGGACTTCGCGACCTGTTCCGTGAAAATGACATCCAATCAGTCGACTGCCTGCACCGCCAGCTGCTCGAAGAGTGGCTCCAGCGCGGTGTAGGCCTGCTGGAACATCTCATACATGGCGTCGTAGCGCTCCCGGGGGGCTGGGTGAGGCTGCTCAGCCTCGCGGGCCGGCACCAGCTGGCGCACCACGTCGAAATCGGGAAAGAGTCCCACGCCCACGCCGCCAGCGATGGCGGCCCCCAGCGCGGTGGCCTCTGCGGTCAGTTCCGGCAGCAGAATCGGCAGCTGGTACACGTTGGCCAGTATCTGGCGCCAGATGCCGCTGCGGGCGCCGCCCCCGATGAGACGCATGGCTTCCACCTGTACCCCCTGGGCCCGCAGCGCGTCCAGAATCAGGCGCATGTTGTAGGCCACCCCCTCCAGCACGGCTCGGGCCATTTCGGGCCGGCCATGCGACATGGCCAGGCCCACAAAGGCTCCCCGTGCCCGCGGGTTCCAGTAAGGGCTGCGCTCCCCCAACAGATAGGGCAGGAAGAGCAGCCCGTTGGCGCCCGGGGGCACAGCAGCCGCTTCGGCGTCCATCACCTCGAACAGGGGGCCGTCGGCCTCGGCCCCTCCGCAGATGCGCTGCAGCCAGCCGTACGATCCGCCCGCCGCCTGCATGGTGCCCACCGGGAAATACAGATCCGGGACCAGGTGGGCAAAGGTGAAGGTGCGCTGTTGGGGGTCGAAGATGGGCTGGCGGGTGGTCAGCGCGATCCAGGCCGAGGAGCTGATGTAGTTATAGGCGTCGCCCTCCTCCACTGACCCGGCCCCAACGGTGGCGCAGGCGCCGTCCCCGCCGCCGATAACCACCGGTGTGCCTGCCAGCAGGCCGGTGGCGGCTGCCGCCCCGTCGGTGACCTTGCCGATGATAGCGGTGGAGGGGAACACCTCCGGGAACAGGCTGGGGGGCAGCCCGATGGCGTCCAGCATGTCGTCCGCCCAGCAGCGGCGCTCCAGGTCGAACACCTGGGTGCCAGAGGCGTCCGAGTAATCGGTGACCAGCGCGCCGGTCAGGAGAAAGGCAGCGTAATCCTTGCAATGCAGGACCTGGTGGGCCCGGCGATAGAGGTCCGGCTGGTTCTCCTTGATCCACAGCACTTTCGCCGCGGTGTAGGCGGCGCTGACCCGGTGGCCGGTCAGGCGATAGACCTGCTCCCGGCCGCAAACCTGGCCTATCCAATCAGCCTGCGATGTGGCCCGCTGGTCGGCCCAGATGATGGATGGGCGCAGGGGAACCCCCTCCTTGTCCACCAACAACGCCCCCATCATGTGGCCGCTGAAGCTGACCACGGCAACGCTGCCCGGCGACACAGACGCCTGGTCCAGCAGGGAACGGGTCGACTGGAAGATGGCCGCCTGCCAGTCAGTCGGGTCCTGCTCGGCCCAGTTGGGATGGGGATAGGCGGTCTCGTAGGCGTGCAAGGTGGTGGCCACACCCTTGCCAGTGGCGGCATCAAACAGGGTGGCCTTGTTTCCGGTGGTGCCCAGATCGTGTGCCAGGATGTAGTCCTGTTCTGGCATAGCGTGACACTCCTTTGTTAAGCGGTGAATACCCTTTCCAGAGCCTGACGCATGACATCGATGGGGGCTTCCACCCCGGTCCACATTTGAAAGCCAACCGCGCCCTGATGCACCAGCATGCCCAAACCGTCGAGGATGCGGGCATCCTGGGCCTCAGCCGCACTCAGGAAAGCCGTGTACGGCGGGTTGGGAAGCACGTCACAGACCAGCAGGTCGGGACCGATCGAGGACAGGGCCACTGGCGGAACCTCATCCACGTCCGGATACAGGCCGATGGACGTAGCATTGACCAGGATGTCAGTCCCGGAGGGCACGGCGTACTCGCCCTGCCAATGTGTGAACTCGGCCTGAACAGGTGTCTTCTCCTGGAGCAGCCGCGCAAGATCCTGGCCCCGCCCAGGGGACCGGTTGACGACGGTGATGTGCTCGACGCCGGCCAGCGCCATCTCCACCGTCATGGCCCGGGCCGCGCCGCCGGCGCCCAGGAAGACGATCCGTTTGCCTCGGGGATCGACACCGGCATCGTCGCGCACCGACCGCAGAAATCCCTGGCCGTCGGTGTTATGCCCCACCAAGGCATCCCCCTCGCGCACCACCGCGTTGACGGCGCCCATCAGTTCCGCCTCGGGGGAGAGCCGATCCAGGTACTGGATAACGGACACCTTGTGAGGGATGGTCAAGCCGATGCCGCGCATGTTGAAGGCGCGCAGGCCGGCCATGGCCTCCGCCAGGTCTTCCGGGCGTACCTCGATGGTCAGGTAGCGCCAGTTAAGGCCCCGGGCCTGAAAGGCAGCCTCCATCATCACCACCGTGGGGTTCTCGGCCACCGGGCAACCGAAGACGCCCACCAGTTCCGCTTTGTAAGACTGAGTCTCTTGGCTCATCGTCCTTGCCTCCAGTTGATTGTCCGTCCAGGATATTCAAAGCACATTCACACAGATGCCGAATGACGGAGCCCCAGGATGGGGGCGTGCCAGCGGCGGCGATAGGACCGCTGAGCCAGTGGCATAGTATCTAGCCGCCTGACACTTCGGTCACATGGTTCCAACAGGACGCAGATAAACGCAGACGCACGCTGATTTTTATAGGTTTTATGTGCTATTCTCTGCGAGAATCCGCGTCCCATTCAGAACTGTCAGGTAGCCAGGCATGGTATCACTATTCAGCGGATTCAGTGAAATCAGTGGTTCAGTGATTCAACGGCCCGTTCGTGTGCATCGGCCACTCTGCCAACCGCGATCGACAGGCACCGAACGGCCCACGCTCAACAAGACACTAGCTGCCTACGATCTCCTCAATCGTGTCTG
>JAUVRU010000030.1 GCA_030597485.1 Anaerolineae bacterium | reverse complement strand
TAATCAAAACCGATGATTTCTATGCCCCCAAGGTACCTCGAACGCACGCCTTGTCGCCACCCTGGCAGAGCTGGAACCCTTTCAACCCCATGATACCACAATCGACGAAAACCGCTGGACTCCCTCCACCACCGATCCCCCGGATTTGCCCATAGTTCGAACCATCACAGTCCAATGATGAACTAGCCCGCTCCCCCGATCCCCACAAAGCGGGAGCAACGGTTCCACTTGTCGAATCGTTTGGGTGGGCGTTTCCGGCCTGCCCAGATACATCCGAAGCGGCACTAGCGCCGAGGCAACCAGCGACGACCCGGTTCCCACCTTTGTTGAAATGCTTGTTCTTCCAGCAGGGCCTCGGTCACAGGATACAAGAACGCAGCGATCATCTGAACGGCCTCCAGCAACCCAGCCGGCATCTCTTCCATGCCGAGGCGGCGGCGAAACGCTTCCCACTGGACTTGCTTTTCACCATCCTGGGCAAAGACATCGCTGAAGGCGACCGGGTGTAGCGAGAGAAGGGTTCCACGCGATTCAAACGTCTCCGAGATAGCCTGTGCCAGAGTCGGACCCTCAAAGGGAAAGCGAGTTGCCAAGGACCAGATGTCATAGAAGTCCTTCATCCGGCTGTTGATCTGGCCCAGATAGACCATGATCTGATACTTTTCCGCGATGGCGCTCTCGCGACTGTAGCCCTGCACTTCGGGTGGGGGGAAATCGAGGATCGTAGGCAGCCGAACCGGGGATGGGCCCGGCACCAGGGGATCGCCGAACCCAATATCGATCCGCATGGCAATACGAGCCTTGCCCAGATAGGCAGCGAAACGCAGTCGGACGCCAGAATAGCTCGCCGTTTCAGTGATGCGCTCGCCGACGATGCCCTCGGTCTCGTATCGCAGACCATCATCGGTTACAGGCTCCCGGCAGATCGTTTCGACGGCTGACACCACTTGCCCCACAGAGTCTTCCATGCGGCCCAACAGGTCAATGTCACGGGTGGGGCGAGGATCGGGCACCTGCCAGGCCGTCAGCATCAAAGCACCTTTGAGTACAAATCGGCTCGCGTACGGCGAACGCCCCATGCGATAGAGAAAACGTTCCAGCGCAAAGCGCTGCAGAATATCGTTAAACGGCCGGCCTGTCGCCCGGGCGTGGTTCAGCAGTCGTTGGTGGACAGAGGCAGCGAGGTTTGGGGTCACAGCAGGGCCTCCAGGTAAGGCGACATGACCCGCTCGACTCGGCAAAGGCGTGCATAGTGCAGCAGCCTTGCCACATCGAAACCGGGTCGCGTGCGGTACGTCTTCAGGGCCTCGATGGCAAGGTCCAGGCCGAGCTTGCGGCGGAACTTGAAGGTGTCGGCCACGCTTTTCTCCGCTCCGTAGATTCGGACTGCAATGCCGTCGAGTTGGTGCACCTCTACCCCCTCGCTCCACGCAGCTTCTGAGAACCAGAACACGCGCAGGGGTGGAAAGGTCAAACGGAGTCGCCTGCTTCCGCTCTGGAGCGCAAGATCTACGGCATGTGGAATCTGTGTCGTCAATTCGTGGTAGGCGAGGGCCGAGACAAGGCAGACCACGCCCCGCGGGGCTTTGTGTGCGACGATGACCAGGTCCGGGTGGGAAAGAGGAGGCAGGTCCCCCAGGCGGTAGAGGCCCCGGGCGAGTTGTTCCAGCATGCCGGCATCACGCAGCGCGTAGAGCGTGCGTGGAGCGATGCCGAGACGGAGGGCCTCCGACGTTCGCAGTGTGCCGCCCTGCTCGCGAAACAGAGCGATCGCTTCTTCAGTTGCTGTTTGTTTGCTCATAGTCTCCTGTCTGTATAAAAACGTCTATACTTATCAACAAGTATAGACTATTTTACTCACGAAAGTCTGTCTTGTCAAGTTCTGGTTTGGCTCGAATGGTTCAAAGAGAAGGGGCGATCACCCGCTAGATGCAGAACACCAGTTACCCAATAAAGCACCGCCAACGCGGATCAGATTGGTGTGACACAGGCAAGCCGCGAGAGCGGTAGGATAGACTCAAGATTCTGGTGAACCCCGAAACCAATACAAAAGGGGCTGAGGCTCATAGTCGAGCTCAACCCCCCATTCCAGCTCTCTTATGTTAGCTGGCGACGTAGTGCAGCTCGTCCGCCTGCGACGCAGCTACAAAGACGCTGGCATCCACAGTCAGACTCATCGCCGCATCTCGGTCAGAAGTTCCACTGCGCTTTTTTCGCTTTTCCAGGCGTGGCTCGCCAGGTGCGCCAGGCCGTCCGAAGCCGACTCCCGGGCGAAGTGACTGGTTCGTGAGAGGCCCAGGCCTCTCTGCCATAGGGCGGCGAACACGCCCAACCGACCCGAATCCAGCCGCCTCCCGGAGACTTGGCGTCTCCGGGAGGCTGACACAATCCCACAGGGACAAGCTGCACACTGCCGGCCCTAGCCCGCCTGCAGATTCACCTCATCCACCACGCCGCATAGCACCGCCCGGATGGCGCCGTCGGGCTCTCGGGCCACGATTTGCCGGGCGGAGTTGCCCTCGTCCAGCACCAACACGATGTCCCCTGGTCCGGCTTGGGCCACGTCCACGCAGATGTCATAGTCTCCGGTGATGGTGCCGTCCAGCGCCAGCCGGTCCACCACCAGCAAGGGACGGCCCGCCAAGCTCTCAATCTTGATGGTGGCCATCACCGATCCGCGCACGCGCCCGGTGTACGTCGGGTCTTCTCCAGGGCCTTCCAGACCACGTTGGGCGGAGGCAACTCGTCCTCGTCCTTCAAATCCGCAATGTCGATGATGCCAGCCACGGCGTGGTCCACTGGCACGAATCCGGTGGGCAATGCCAGGGCCGCCTCACGGCTGGCCAGAATGAACACCAGCTCGCCCGGCCCGGCCTGAGCGGTGGCATCGGCAGCGACGACGGGATCACCCTCGGGGTTCAGGTCACGATCGAGCAGCTGAACGATCAGGAACTTCACCCCCTCCAGCCCCTCGTATTTCTGCGTGGCCACCAGCGTGCCGATCACCCGTCCGAACTTCACAGCATATCCCTTTCCCGTCCTGCCAGGGGGGCGAAGTAGGTGCTCCGCTCGATGTTCGCCACCATGTCCGGGTGCAGCTGCGAGATGACCACCTGGCGCACCAGCTGCTGCTCATCTGCCAGAGCGCCAACGCCAATCTCGACCGCGGCCTCCACGTCCGACACCGGCCCCTGGAACAGGCAGAAGGCCTTGCCGCCCAGCCCGTCGGCCAGTCGAATCTCGCGCAAGGTCACCTGGGCCCCCTTGATTCCGGCGTCGGCTGCCTGGATGGTGGAAGAGACGTGCTGCGTCTCGACCACGCCCAGTGCCTCACCTTCCCCCAGGACCCGGTCGCCGGCGACGGCTGACACCACGGCTGGGTGCACACCCGGCAGAAAGACGACGTCCAGCAGGCAATCGCTGCCCACCTGGCGGCCGGCATCCAGGCTCTCCTGGACATCGGCCACATGGCCGGCGATGAGCACCAGATATTTTCCCGGTTGCACCGTGCCGGCCACGATGCGTGTTATGGGTGCTTTCTTGACCATGGCGTCGGCCGCCTCGACGCCGGTGGCGATGCTGCTGAATTCGATGAGAGCCAGTGCTGGTTCGTTTTCGGCCACGAATCCGTCCCAATGCTAGATAATGCGGAACCGGTCCTTCAACACACAACGGCGGACTCGGGTATAGTCAAGAGCGGTGGTGACCCCTTCTCCGGTCGGGCTGGCGATGGTGAAGCTGGTATATCCCTCGCCGTCAGCCCCCAACCCGGCCACGTGCGGCCCGTTCTTCACGAAGATGCTCGCCTGAAAGGCGCGCGCCATGGCGCTCAGGTTGTCGATGTTACGGCTATACATGCTGCCCGAGTGCCGGTAGTCGTGCTCCACCTCCACCGCCAGGTCAATGCCTTCCTGGGCGCTCTTCACCCGCACGATGGGCACCAGGGGCATCAGCTGTTCGGTCCACACCAGCGTATGCCGGGGATCGTCCACTTCGGCCACGATCAGACGCACATCGTCGCCGGCGCTGACCCCGATCTCCTTCAACAAGACGCTGGGGTTCTTGCCCACGAATTCCTTGTTGATCACGCTGAACTGGCCGGACCCTCCCACCTCGGAAAAGACTACCTTCAGCAAGCGGCTAAGCTGCCACGAGCTGAGCTCCACCACGCCACAGGCCTTCATCTCCGATTTGAGCTGGTCGGCCACCTCGGCGACGACAAAGATCTCCTTCTCGTCAACGCAGATGATGTTGTTGTCATAGGAGGCGCCGCGCACGATGTCCCGCGCTGCCTGAGGGATGTCGGCCGTCTCGTCCACCACCACGGGCGGATTGCCCGGCCCGGCGCAAACCGCCTTCTTGCCCGAGCTCATCGCCTCGCGCACCACGCCCTCGCCGCCGGTCACCACCAGCAGATCGATGCCCGCATGACGCATCACTTCCTGGGCGCTCTCGATGGTGGGCTCGGCCACACAGGTAAGCAGGTCACGGGGACCGCCGGCCCGCATGATGGCCTCGTTGAGCAGGGATATGGTGTGGGCGCTCACCTGCCTGGCGGCCGGATGCACGTTGAACACGGCCGCGTTGCCGGCCGCCAGCATGCCGATGCTGTTGTTGATGATGGTGCTGGTGGGATTGGTGCTGGGGGTAATGGAGCCAATCACCCCATAAGGAGCCCGCTCGATAAGGGTCAGCCCGTGGTCACCGGTGAATGCCTGGGGCTTGATGATCTCGGTGCCCGGCGTCTTATCGACCACCAGCAGGTTCTTCTCGATCTTATCCTCATAGCGCCCCATGCCCGTCTCTTGCCAGGCCTCATAGGCCAGCACCTGGGCCGCTTCTCGGGCCGCCTGACGCATGTGGCGGACGATCACGTCTCGCCGGGCCAGAGGCAACAGATTCAACTGGTCAAAGGCCACCCGAGCCGCCCGGATGGCCCCATCAACGTCGGGATAGACGCCCAGCGTCGCCTCCTCTCCCGAGACGGGCGGAGTCAGCCCCTGGCTCTCCCTCACCTGGGAGACCACTCTGCTGACGATTCCCTCAATGCGACTCGCGTCAATGGTAGAAACCATCATCGTCCCTCACTTAGCGCCGAGGGTGGGGAGCAGGAATGGGGTCTTGGATGTGAGCTTCGATGGTTCCTGCATCCCCACCCTCCGCGCTAATGCCTATGTGGAGCGGACGGGACGTCCACGCTCCCGGAGCAATGTTTGCCCGTCAGTCTTCATCTTTCTGATATGTCACTTCGCCGTCCACGTCCCAGGTGTCCACGATGCCCATAATCACAGCATCGCAGGGACGTTGGTCGGTTACTGTCGTCTGGCGGGCGGCGCTGCCGCTGGCATACATCACCACCTCACCGATGCCAGCCTGCACCGCGTCCGCCGCCACCACGTACCCGCTTTGTGGCTTGCCATTGATGTCCAGTCGCTCGAGGACCATAAACCTCAGCCCTTCCAGCTTCTCGTCCTTGCGCGTGGACACCAACGTGCCAACCACTTTACCCAGAAGCATACCCTTCCTCCTGGCACAGATGAACAAGAGCAAGCAATCTGCATTCTAGCAGGAGGCTGCTCGAATCATCACTTCAGGCCCAGTTCTTCCTTCACCTGCTCCAGACGGCCAAGCGGGAGGACCAGATCGATGTTAGTGTGCGGGCGCGGGATGACGTGCACGGAGATCACCTCTCCCACTCTCTCAGCCCCGCGGGCTCCGGCTTCCAGCGCCGCCTTGACGGCCGCCACATCGCCGCGCACGATGGCGGTGGCGTAGCCGCCGCCAATCTTCTCGTAGTGGACCAGATCCACCCGGGCCGCCTTGACCATCGCGTCCGAGGCTTCCACCATGGCCGCGAATCCTTTGGTTTCAATCATGCCCAATGCTTCAGCCATTCAACTATCCTCCTGATACGCTTGCTTGGCTTGTCGTCCTGTAAGTTCCGTCTCTAGTGAGCGAGTCAGCCCCGCGAGCGGGATCTGCGACGAATGGGCGAGTGAGCGGGCTGACTGACCGCTGCGTGCTGAATGCCGAACGCTGTACGCTGACATCCGACTACTCCTTCTTGCCGCCTTCTGCCGCCTTGCCGGATACCGCTTCAATGGCAGCCAGGGCAGCCCCATACCCCGCCATAATGTCGCGCTCCTCACCTCCCAGGTACACCCGCCCGAAAGAGCCAAACGCGAGGATTTCCAGGATGTTGAGGTTCGCCGCTTTCTCCGCCTCATTGGCCGCCAGGGAGGCATATCCCGCTGGGGCCACCTCCATCACGTACAACGTCTGTCCGGCCAGCAGCATGTGACCGTGGCGCATACGGTTGATCAACTGTACCTGATGGGCGTCTATGTGGCGAATGATCTGACTGGACACCACCTGGGGCTTGAGCCGATCCTCTTCCTGCACCCCCAGCGCTTCCAGAATGGCCGCCCCCGCCGCCCGTACCTCGGCCTGGCTCTCCGAATGCACTTCCAGCAGGCCATACAGGCGTTCCACGATCTGCAGGCCGGGACGCACCTTGGTGGCTTTCAGGGCGATGTCGGTGATGCGATTGATCTCGATGCCGGGCGAAATCTCCACCCACAGCGAAGCATCACCGGGCAGGGGCAGGAAACCACGCGCCACCGTGCCCAAAAAGGCCGCGTGCTGCGACTGCAAGCTGTCCAGAAACACGTACGTGCGCAAATCTACACTCAAAGCAATTCCTCCTCACCGGTCACATTCATCATTCATCGTTCAAAGTCCCGCCTAAGTCTTCCCGGTACCAAGGGACGGGGAAAGGGATCATTCTGCATTACGAGCCATCGGCCCCCTGCACGATCTTGATGCTGGCGCTGGCACCGATACGCGTGGCCCCGGCCTTCACCATGGCCTCGGCATCCTCGTAGGTGCGAATGCCTCCGGCAGCCTTCACGCCCATTTCCGGTCCAACCACCTGCCGCATCAACGCCACATCGTGCAGCGTGGCCCCGCCCGGCCCAAAGCCGGTCGAGGTCTTCACGTAATCGGCGCCGGCGGCCTGGGCCAGCTCACACGCCTTTTCCTTCTCCTCATCGGTCAGCAAGGCCGCTTCGATGATGACCTTGCAGATGGCGCCCCCATTGTGTGAGGTACGCGAAACCGTGGCAATATCCCGCTGGACCAGCTCGTGCTCCTTGCTCTTGAGAGCGCCCACGTTGATCACCATGTCCACTTCGGTAGCCCCGTCGCTGATGGCCTGCTGTGCCTCGTAGGCCTTGACCTCGGGCGGCGTGGCCCCCAGCGGGAAGCCGACCACGGTGCACACCTCCACCCCCGAGCCTTGCAGCAACTGGCTGCAGAGCAGCACGTTGGTGGGATTCACGCACACAGCGGCGAAGTGGTACTGGCGGGCTTCGTGACACAGCTGCGCTACCTCCGCTTGCGACGCGTCCGGTTTGAGCAGCGTGTGGTCAATGTACCCGGCAATGTCCTGGGACACATTGCTCACACCCAGGGTGGTGCTCAGCCGCGAGGCACCGTTTTGCAGCGCCTGACGGGCCACCTCGGGCCGATGCTGTACCCCGTTCTCATCATATTCCGGGCTGGACTGGGGAACATCAGGCAACCTGACCGGAGTTGGACGGCTGGCCTCCTCCTTCAACACCGTCACTACCTGTCGGGTGATTTCTTCCACCAGTGCGTCGAGCGTTTTTCGGTCCAGATCCATGCAGCCTCTCTCATCAGACGCTATTTCTTGAGATAGCGAGCCTCGACTGCCATCATCTTGTCAATGCGACGTTGATGGCGACCGCCCTCGTAGGCGCCGGCCAACCACGTTTTCACAATATTTTTGATCAGACTGGGCCCCAGCAACCCGGACCCCAGCGTCAACACGTTGGCGTCGTTGTGTGCCCGGCTGTTGACAGCCGTGGCTTCGTCGTAGCACATGGCAGCCCGGACACCTGGCACCTTGTTAGCCACCATGCACGAGCCGATGCCGGCCCCATCTATCACAATGCCCCGGAAGGCTTTGCCGTTGGCCACCTGCAAGGCCACCGCGTAGGCGAAATCGGGGTAGTCCACCGATTCCTGGCTGTGGGTGCCCATGTCCATAGGGCGATACTCCAGCTCCTCCAGATAGCCCTTGAGCATCTCCTTGACCTGATACCCGCCGTGATCCGCCCCGATGGCCACCACCTTTCCCGAGGCTGGTGCCGGCGTGGCCCCAGGTGTGTCGGCCTCCACCTCCTGGATGGTGATATCCTTGCCCAGCGCGGTTTCCCGCGCCATAGGGGTGACCAGCACGCCCGGCTCCACCGTGATGGTGCTGCCCGGTTCGTGCCCTTCTACCTCCTCCGCGGTCAGGAGACTGCGCTCTGATCTCTCTTGGGCACGCAGCGTCCGCAGCAGCACGTGACGTACCAGGTCTTTGATGTCTTCTTCTTTGTGTTCCATCTCGTGGTTGTCAGGGCTATGCCTGCTCCCGCGTGGCCAGCAGCTGGCCGATTTGGGCGATCTCCTCAGCAGACAGGGTCCAGTCGGCAGCTTGCGCCGTGTCCTCGATTTGGGATGGGCGTCGGGTGCCGACGATGGCCCCGGTCACCTCATCAGGCCGACGCAGCACCCAGGCGAGGGCCAGTTGCGCCAGTGTTCTGCCGTGCCGCTTCGCGATGGGGCGCAATCCCTCGACCAGATCGAAATTGGCACTGAGTTGTGGTTCCTGAAAAGGGCCGTACCGCTGGCGGTGATCGTCCTCTGGCATCTGGGCTATGCGTTCCCTGGTCATCTTGCCGGTGAGCAGCCCCCGTTCCATAGGGCTGTAAACGATCACGCCAATGTCGTTCTTAGCACAGAAGGGCAGCAACTCATCTTCAACGTTGCGGTTGATCATGCTGTAAGGAGGCTGAAGGGAGGCGACCGGGTGAATGGGTTGAATCCGCTTCAGATGCTCCACGCTGAAATTGGAGACGCCGCCGTACCGTACCTTGCCCTCCTTTATCAGGTCGGCGACCGTGCCCCAACCCTCTTCGATGTCCTCGGGTGGGCGCGGCCAATGGATCTGGTACAGGTCGATCACATCCACCTGCAGCCGGCGCAGACTGTCCTCGACCTCGCGGCGGATGCTCTCCTTCTTCAGGTTACCGTAGATATCCGATCCATCTTCCTTCCACAGGATACCACACTTGGTGGCGATGAAAACCTCATCCCGGCGGCCCTTGATGGCCTTGCCCACCACCTCTTCCGAATGGCCAGGGCCGTAGCCAGGGGCAGTGTCAAGCCAGTTTATGCCCAGGTCGAGACCGCGATGAATAGCGGTGATGGATACATCATCAGGTTGCGGGCCCCAACCATAGCGGCTGCCGCCGCCGGCGGCCCACGTGCCCAGCCCCACAGCGGTGAACATCATATCGGTGTAGCCAAGCTTTCGGGTCTGCATGCCGCAAATCCTCTCCTTGCGGGTGTTTTCAACAACCGTGTGTTGCTGTCCTTCGTGAGGCTGGGAAGGCAGCCACTGCTGCCGTGGAGATCGACAAGACTTGCAGGATGATAGCATGCGGTGTCGGCGGAGTCAAATCTTGCCCCAGGCCGCCCCTTGCGTCCCGATGCGAGACCCGAACCGTGTCCAAACCGCTCGACGTAGTCACAACACGCGCGGGGGTGAACCGCCTGTTCGTCAGTCTGCATTCATCGTTCATCGTTTTCCCCACACGCCTTTCGCCAGACTTTGCCTCTCGGCCACATTCTGCTTTAATATGGTTGATGGCACGTTTGGAGATTGATCTGCGCCGGCTGCCAACGCAGCTGATACTGAGTTTCACCGCGCTGGTGCTGCTGGCCGCGGTGGCCACCGGCCTGCCGGCCATCTGGCTGATCCGCGGCCAGCTGGAGCGCCGTGCCTGGGCGCAGGTGGAACAGGCTGGCTCCGCCGCCGGGGCGCTCTACGCCGCCAAACAGAACGAAATGGTCAACCTGGCCACGCTGACAGCGCAGCGGCCTACCCTGCGCCGTCTGCTGGCGCAGGGCGATCAGGCCTTGCTGGTGCCCTATCTGGGCACGCTCCAATCGGGGGCCGGTCTCGACCTGGTGCTGGTCTGCGATGCACAGGAACAGATGGTGGGCATGGCGGGCGACAGGGTTTCCGACGACCTCTGTGGGGCCAGCACGGCTACCGGCTTCCGCATTGTCACGGGCGGGGAAGGAGACCGGCAGGTGTGGCTCCTGGCCGCCCAGCCGGTTACCAGCCAGGAGGCGGACGACCTGGGCCAGGTGATTGTGGGCACGGCCCTGGACGACGCGTTCGCTGGTCATATGCGGGCTCACACCGGGTTGGACCACACCCTGCTGGTGGATGGCCAGCCGGTGGCCACCAGCCTGGGTGGCGAGAGTGAGAGGGTGTCTCACCAGGTGGTGCCGTCTGGCAGGCCTGACGACGCCGCCCGACAGGCGTTCAGCCTGGGTGCCGATCCGTACTACGCCCTCACCTTCCCCCTTGCCCCGCCGTCTGAGGAGGCTGGCCGTAGGACCCATCTGGAAGCGGAGGTAGCACTCTCGGTGGCCGATATCACTGCCGCCAAGCGCCACCTGGTGCGGGCGCTGGTGGGCAGCATCCTGGCGGCAGTGGCGGTCGGTTCGGTTCTGGGAGCGCTGGTGGCACGGCAAATCGGCCAGCCGCTGGCGCAGCTGGCCGAAGCGGCCACCGCGCTGAGACACGGCAACCTGGACACACCGGTGGACATTGAGGCCAGGGTGCGCGAGGTATCGCTGGTGGCCGAGGCTCTGGAGCGAGCCCGGGTGGACCTGCAGCACAGTCTGGCGAATCTGCGCCAGGAGAAAGCCTGGACCGACCATTTGCTGGAGTCCATCGTGGAGGGAATCGTCACCCTGGACGGCCAGGGCCGCATCACCTTCTTCAGCCCCGGGGCCGAACGCATCACCGGCTGGAGCCGGGAAGAGGTGCTGAACCGCTCCTGCGACCAGGTCTTTCAGCCGGTGGAAGGCGACAGGCCTTTCTGCCAGGGCATCTCGGCTCCTGGCAAGCGGCACAAGACCAACGTGAGGCTGGCCCACGGGCGGCTGGCCACGCTGGCGGTTACCCAGGCTGAACTGGTGCCGCCGGAGGCCGGGGACGCGCAGTTGGCGCTGGTCTTTCGCGACGTCAGCGAAGAGGAGATCGTTCACCGCCACGTGGGCCATTTCCTGGCCAACGTCGCCCATGAATTCCGCACGCCGCTGTCTGCCCTGGCCGCTTCGGTCGAACTGCTGTTGGACCAGGCGCCACAGCTCAGCGCTGCCGAACTGCAGGAGTTGCTGACTTCGCTCCATTTGGGTATTCTGGGGCTGGAGACGCTGGTGGACAATTTGCTGGAAAGCGCCAGCATCGAGGCCGGACGGTTCAAGGTGCAGGCCCGGCCATCCACCAACCTGAGAGAGATCATCGCCGAGGCAATCCGCACCATGCAACCTCT
>JAUVRU010000072.1 GCA_030597485.1 Anaerolineae bacterium | reverse complement strand
TGTTCAAGGCCCTTGCGCATATCAATACCGTGGGCGATACACGGGCTGTAGGCAAGGATAAGGGAGGGGCCATCGTAGGCTTCAGCCTCAAGGAAGGCACGCAGAGTCTGCTGATCGTTGGCACCAAAGGCGACGTTTGCCACGTACACGTAGCCATAGGCCATAGCCATCAAGCCCAGGTCTTTCTTGGGTTTATCCTTGCCCTTGGCCGCGAATTTGGCCACCGCAGCGCGCGGTGTGGCCTTGGACGCCTGACCGCCTGTGTTGGAGTAGACGCCTGTGTCCAGCACCAACACGTTGACATTGCGCCCGGTAGCCAGCACGTGGTCCAGACCGCCGTATCCAATGTCGAAGGCCCATCCATCACCGCCGATAATCCATACGCTCTTCTGTGTCAGAACATCAGCCAGGCTGAGCAGATCAGCAGCACGCCGGTCGTCCAGCCCCTGCAAGCGCTGCTTCAGCTCAGCCACGCGTTGACGCTGAGCCTGTATGCCGGCTTCGTCTGACTGATCCGCGTCCAGCAGGTCGTTGACCAAACCCTCGCCTATGGTGCCGGCCAGTTGAGGGAGAAGTTCGCGAGCGAATTCCAGATGCTTGTCGAGAGTCAGCCGCATGCCCAGACCGAACTCGGCATTGTCTTCAAACAAGGAATTTGACCACGTCGGACCCCGCCCGTCCCGATTGACTGCCCACGGTGTGGTGGGCAGATTACCGCCGTAGATCGAGGAGCAACCGGTGGCGTTGGCAGCCACCACGCGGTCCCCGAACAACTGGCTGAGCAATACGAGATAGGGGGTCTCACCGCAGCCGGCACAGGCACCTGAGAACTCAAACAACGGTTCCAGCAGCTGAACGTTCTTGATCTGGCTGAACTTGAAGCGGGTGCGATCCATCTCCGGCAAGGAGTTGAAGAACGCGTAGTTGGTATTCTCCTGTTCTCGAATCGGGGGTTGGGGTGCCATATTGATGGCCTTGCGCCCCACCTGACTCTTGTCCTTGGCCGGACACACCTCTACGCACAGGCCGCACCCGGTGCAGTCTTCGGGCGCGACCTGGATCGTGTACTTGGTGTCCGGGAAGTCTTTCCACTTGGCGTCAGCGGAGCGGAACGTAGCCGGTGCATTCTCCAACAGGGCCGGGTCGTATATGTTGGCGCGGATCACGGCGTGCGGACAGACAAAGCTGCATTTTCCACACTGAATGCACAAGTCGGGCTCCCACACCGGTATCTCCAGCGCGATGTTACGCTTCTCGTACTGGGTGGTAGCGGTGGGATAGGTGCCGTCCACTGGCAGCGCGCTTACCGGCAGCGTGTCTCCTTCGCCAGCGACCATGGCCCCGAGCACCTCGCGAACAAAGGGTGGCGCGTCCTCTGGCATGGGTGGGCGGCGGCCGAATGTACTGGTGACTTTGTCCGGGACCTTCACTTGGTGAAGGTGTGCCAGAGCCTGGCCCACGGCCTGGAAGTTGCGCTGCACCACCGCTTCGCCGCGCTTGCCGTAGCTCTTCCTGATGGCGCCCTTGATGGCCTCGATCGCCTCCTCAGGTGGCAGGACGCCACTGATGGCGAAGAAGCAGGTCTGCATGATGGTGTTGATGCGAGCGCCCATGCCCGTCTGGTGGGCCACATCATATCCGTCGATCACGTAGAAACGCAGGTTCTTGTCGATGATAGCTTCCTGGACTTCGCGCGGCGGGTGGGCCCAAACCTCATCAGGGCCATAAATGCTGTTGAGGAGAAAGACCGACCCAGGCATGGCATACTTGAGGATGTCGAAGCGTTCCAGGAAGGAAAACTGATGGCAAGCCACGAAGTTGGCCTGGTCCACCAGATACGGAGCGCGAATAGGGCAAGGACCAAAACGCAGGTGGGAAACGGTCACCGCGCCTGCCTTCCTGGAGTCGTACACGAAGTATCCCTGCGCGAAGTTGTCTGTCTCCTCGCCGATGATTTTGATGGAGTTCTTGTTGGCCCCGACAGTGCCGTCGGCGCCCAGCCCGAAGAACACCCCTCGCACCGTATCCTCGCTTTCAATCGAGAAAGCGGGATCGTATTCTATGCTCGTGTGGGTCACGTCGTCGTTGATGCCCAAAGTGAAGTGGTTCTTGGGCCTATCCTTGGTCATCTCGTTGAAAAGGCCGTTGACCATGGCGGGGGTGAACTCTTTGGAGGAGAGGCCATAGCGACCGCCGATGATCTGCGGAACGTCAGCAAAGGGTGCCTTCGCTAGGTCGAGACCTTCGTGTATGGCTGTGACCACGTCTTGGTAGAGCGGTTCGCCAGCGGCGCCAGGTTCTTTGGTTCGGTCAAGCACGGCTATCACCTTGGTGGTTGGAGGCAGTGCAGCCAGGAAGTGCTCGACTGTGAACGGGCGGTACAAATGGACCTGAACACAGCCGACCTTCTCACCCTGTTTCACCAGGTAGTTGGTGGTCGCGGCCGTCGTGAGCGCGCCGGAGCCCATCACCACGACAATGCGCTCAGCATCTGGTGCCCCCACGTAGTCAAACAGGTGGTACTGGCGGCCGACCAGGTCGGCGAACTTGTCCATCGTCTCCTGTACGATGCCGGGGCAGGCCAGGTAATACGGATTGACGCCCTCCCGAGCCTGGAAGAAGACATCCGGGTTTTGGGCAGTGCCTCGGATGATGGGATGATCGGGCGACATAGCACGCTCTCGGTGGGCACGCACCAGATCGTCGTCAATCATGGCACGCATATCCTCGCGCGTCAGCTGCTCTATCTTGTTGATCTCATGGGATGTGCGAAAGCCCTCAAAGAAGTGGACGAAAGGCACCCGTGTTTTCAGGGTAGCGGCGTGTGCGATCATCGCCATGTCCTGCGCCTGTTGGATTGAATTGGAAGCCAACAGACCCCAGCCGGTGGCGCGGGTAGCCATCACGTCTGAGTGGTCTCCAAATATGGACAAAGCTTGCGCTGCCAGTGAGCGAGCTGACACGTGGAAGACAGTAGGGGTCAGCGCACCGGCTATCTTGTACATATTGGGTATCATCAGAAGTAGGCCTTGAGACGCGGTGAAGGTAGTCGACAGGCTGCCCGTCTGCACCGCACCGTGTATGGCACCGGCAGCGCCTCCCTCCGATTGCATTTCTATGACCAGAGGAACCGTCCCCCAAATGTTTGGCTCTCCCTTCGCCGACCATGCGTCTGCCAATTCGCCCATGGATGATGAAGGAGTAATGGGATAGATGGCAATCACCTCACTGACCTTGTGGGCAACGTAGGCAGTGGCTTCATTGCCATCAATGGTGATCATCGCGCGTTCCATCAATGTACCTCCAGGAATACTGTATCGGACACTCAAACGTTGGCCATTTGCCGACGTCTCGGCCAGCCGCGCACCATTATGCCAGACTTGCCCGCAGGTGGCAAATATCACGAGCCAGTTGGCGCGAGTGACAGCGACGGTCGGGCGGTGCGTGGTGGAATCTGCTTCGGTGGTCAGCCCCCGGCTGGCAGAGTTACCCAACTGGAGAGGGGACTGACAACAACCCCGGGACCGCGGGGAGCCACCATCTCCGGTTTCTCAGCGCTCTATGTACTCGATCCGGAAGGTGAGCGCTGTTCCTCCACGATGCAGGATCTGGTGGACGCCACTCGCCTGATCGACGGCCTGAACCACAAACGCGCGGTTCTGATGCTGGCCGCTGTCGTTGTGTCGCTTTGGCCTGTATTCTACAAGTACCAGGTCTCCTCCACAACCGTCCTCATTGCTCGTCGAGAACATCAAGCAGTGCAGGGGTCACGTCGACAAGGCTCCGCAGGCGGCTTGCCATCTTGCGGTGCCCGGCACCAGCGACCAGCGTCAGTGCCGGGTTGAGGGTATGCTTGCGAGTACGCAGGTCCTCGAAACTGCCGTGGTCGCTGACGATGAGCAGCAAAGCACGACTGGTGTCCAATTCTTCGACTGTGCTGCCTATGAATTCGTCCAGCAACTTCAGCAGGTGTAACGACAGCTGACGATCCTGGCGGTGGCCGGCCACGTCGGAGTACCAGAACTCGAAGAAGGTCAGTTTGTGGTCGTGGGCCAGGTGGGCCAGTTGTGCTCCGGCTTCTGCTGCCGACATGTCTGGCACGTCATACCCCAGCCCCTGGAAGTACTCGTTGGTCAACAGGGACGACACGGCACGGCCCTTCTTGAGGTCATTGGGACCGCGCAGCTTCAGGCCAGCGAGCAGCGCCGCGCGCGCGTTGGCGCTCAGCCGCCCGGTCCCTCGGTCTACTCGGTTCAGGAAGCGGTCGGAATATGCGTTGGCGAAGGCGACTGCCTCCCCAGCCGACAGTATTCTCTTGAACAGGTTATCCCTGCTCAACAAGTCAACCAGGGGCTGGCTGGGGTAGGGGCCGTAGTGCTGGCCGAGCAGTGCTGGTGCGTTGACGCCGGTGAGAAGCGTGACCTGTCCGGTGCCGCTCTGGGGCAGGCCCGGTATGCCCATTTGCGCATCCAGGGCTACCAGGCTCGCCTGGTCAGTGCTGAGGCCGCCGTGGGCGCGAATCGGACGGTGTCCCCCCAACAGGCTGCGCAGGGCCGGCAGAGGTGCTTCCGCCAGTGGATTGACCTGGGGATCGTCGTCACCCAGACCCACGCCGTCCAGGAAAATGACCAGCACTCGATCAATCACGATGCCAGGGCCTTGTCCATACCTGTGGCCAACCTATGCCTGATCTCAGGCCCCTCCAGGCGGGTTTGCCCTGCATCTCCCATCAGCCGATGCTTCAGTCTCACTCTCGACAATCTCGGTCGTCTCCCTTATGCTGAAGAATTGTGATAGCCACGATGTCGTATCAGGGTGACATCAATCGTGGCCTGGTGACGACAGTCACTATCTTGCAGGGTCTCCGAACACACGGCCCAGCTGTCCCCGGAGCAATGCGGCGAGGATGCCGACCTCCTCAACGCGCAACAATGACGCCGCCACACTATAGGTCACGATGGCTGCCAGGCCAGCGCCCCCCACTATCATGGCCTCGTCGAGAACGGTCTCACCAGGGAAGCGGACGAGCAACCACTGGGCTGACATCTTGGTCACACCGGCCATAATCAGGGAGGCCGCAAGTGCTTTCAATGCCGTTCGGCCCAAGCCCCGCCCGCTCAAGGAACCGAAGCGGTGCGTCAGGCACAGCATCACCGCCGCGTGGGCGGTGAGCTGGATTGAGTTGGCCAACACCAGGTCGGTCATGCGCAAGTCGCGAAAAGCGGCGGGGACCAAGGCGGCAGTCAGGTATATGCCGACGCCCAGTATCCCTACCAGCGCTGGCGTCAACGTGTTTTTTCGGGCGTAGAAGGCGAAGACCAGGAGCAAGTCGATGCCAGCAAAGGTCGTGCCCAGCAGGTAAATTCGAAGTGCCAGTGACGTCTGCTGGGTGTCGAATGCGGTGAAGCCTCCGTGTTGGAAGACCAGGGCAACCACTGGCTCGGATAAGACGAACAGTCCGACGACAGCCGGCAGGATGAGCACGAGCACCATCTTGAGCCCGGCCGTCAACGTGTCCATGAACGCCTCCAGTCCCGCACCCCCGGAATCGGGTGCAGGGGGAGCATTCCCCTGGGTTGAGCCCGAGGACGGTGCCAGCCGGCTCAGCGTTGGCAGAAGGGCCATTGCAGTGGCAGCCGACACCAATCCGAGCGGGAACTGCACCAGGGTGGTAGCGTAGCGCATCCAGGCGATGCTCTGTTCGCCTGTGCGACTGGCCAGATTGCGGTCAATGACAATACCGATCTGGCTGACTACCAGGCCCAGCACGACCGGTGCGTACAGCTTCAGGATGCGGTGCACGACTGGGTGGCGCCAGTCCAGCGAGAAATGCAGGCTGGCTCCCCGGAGCCCGGGCAACTGGAGCATCACCTGCATGGCCGAACCCACTAACATCCCTATGGCTAGGCTTTCGATGCCCCAGCCGAAGAGGCCAGTCAGCACCAGAGCCACGACCACCACACTTGCATTGAAGACGGCTGCAGTGAAAGCCGGCAGGGTGAAGCGCTTGAGGGCGTACAGGAGGCCGGTGGTGATGCCTGACAGGCTGAGAAAGACGACAGCTGGAGAAGTTATGCGCATCAGGTAGGCAGTGTAGGCCAGTAGGTCGGAATCAAAGCCACCGGACATCAACCAGGCGACCTGGGAGGCGAACAATTCTATCAGGAGCAGGCCGGCGCTCATTACCAGGGTTGTGAGGCTGAGCATAATGCTGGCGACGCGCCACAGTTCAGCCCGGTCTCGCTCCGCCAGTTCCGAAAACACGGGCACCAACGCACTGCTGACCAGGCCGTCAATCAGCAAGTCAAACAGCATGCGCGGCACGCGGCTGGCTACGTCAAAGGCGGATACCAGACCGGTAGCTCCAAACAGGTAGGCGATGACTGTCTCGCGTACCAACCCCAGCACCCGGCTGGCGATGTTGCCCACAGCGATCACCGATGCGGCGCCAGCGATGTCGACCATCGACTCAGGTACCGTGGATGAGTCAGGTTCAGATTGGCATTCCGCAATGCGGTCTTCTGGGGCCGCGTCGGCCAGTTTGGTGTCAGTGGAGGGCACGTATCGGTCTCCTGAACTTCTCACAATTTGCTTCGCGGAGCCCCGCACCGGTTGGGGAAGTGAGCCTCACCGGATCGAGGCGGCCTCCAATGGAGTGGGGTTGATCGTGGTGCCAGCATCAGTCTGGCCTCTGGCACCAGAGGACCCGCCATGCAAACCGCGGCAGAGCCAGCATGCGCCGCCAGCGCCACGGCTGAGTGATCAGACGATAGAGCCACTCCAACCCCAATCGGCGCAGCACGGTGGGAGCAAGGGGGCGTATCCCGGCGATGTAGTCGAAGGTACCTCCTACGCCCATGCATACCGGCACGCCCAGCTGCTCCAAGTTGCGGGCAATCCAATGATCTTGGGCGGGCGCGCCAAAGGCCACAAACAAGACATGTGGCTGTTGAGCGTGTATGCGGGCAACGATGTCATCCTCGTCCTCAGGTCGAGGCGACCCGGCGTAGATGCCAGCCACAACCATGTCAGGATGGCGAGTCCGCATCACCGCCACTGCTTGCTCTGCCACGCCGGGCATAGCACCCAGAAAGTAGAGCCGATAGCCCTGGGTGGCCGAGAGAACCGCCAGCCGTTCCACCAGGTCCACGCCGGCCACTCGCTCGGGCAGCGGCCGACCCAGGCGACGGCTGGCCCACCATACACCGATCCCGTCGGGCAGAGATAGGGCGGCATTGTTGATGATGCGGCGGAACTCGTGGTCCGCTTGGGCGGTCATCACGAACTCAGGATTGACCGTGACGATTTGGTGCGGGCGCCCATCAGCAATGAAACTTTGGATCCGGGCCAACGCCTGCTCGAAAGTCACTGTGTCCACGCGCACATCCAAGATGAACAGCGGTGCGCCTTCAGCCATCGGTGTTCAGCCTTCCACCGGCCATCCAGGCAATAGGCGAGCCACACGTTCCCCGGTCAACTGAGCGGTCCATATGCCGGACGGCTGTAGGGATTCTGGTGAACAACGGATTCCAAAGCCTCCAGGAGTTGATGAGCGGCGCCCTGCCACGAAAAACCCTGGATCTGGGCATAACCTCTCTGGGCCAACGAATGCCGCAAGTCGCCGTCGGTGCTCAGTCGTCTCAACCCGGCGGCTATGTCGT
>JAUVRU010000491.1 GCA_030597485.1 Anaerolineae bacterium | reverse complement strand
CTTCACGCAGAGCCAGCCCCAGCTCTACGACTACATTGAGACCGACTATCCCGCACTGATGGAGGCCATCAAGGTGCGAGTGGCTGAGGGACGCTGGGAGCTTCTCGGTGGCATGCGGGTCGTGGCCGACTGCAGTATCACCGGCCCTGAGTCATTGGCCCGCCAGTTCCTGCTGGGGCGTACCTACTTCCAGGAGCACTTTGGGCGGGATGCTGACTCGCCTGTCCTATGGCTGCCCGATGTCTTCGGATACGCGTGGGCGCTGCCCCAGCTCATCAAGCAGGCCGGCCTCGACTACTTCATGACGATCAAGATCGGCTGGAATCAGTACAACCGGCTGCCCTATGACAGCTTCTGGTGGCAAGGGCTCGATGGCACCAAGATCCTGACCCACTTCAGCACCACGCCCGGTGGCATGTTCGCCAGCACCTACAACGCGGAGGCGTCGCCCTCGGAGGCCATCGGCATCTGGCAGAATTTCCAGCAGAAAGAGTCGCAGCAGGAACTGCTGATGGCCTATGGCTATGGTGATGGCGGCGGCGGTCCCACTCGCGAGATGCTGGAGAACATCCGCGAGATGGGGAGCTTCCCGGCCACGCCGCGACTGCGCCAGGACAGCGTGGGTAACTTCTTCCGCAGGTTGGAATCGACCTCGGGCGATGACCTGCCCACCTGGAATGGTGAGCTGTATTTGGAATACCACCGCGGCACCTATACCACCCAGGCCCGTAACAAGCGCGCCAATCGCAAGAGCGAGTTCTTGCTGCACGACGCAGAATTCCTGGCCTCACTGGCCACGCTGCTGGACCAGGGGTACGAGTACCCGGCGGCAGCCTTGCGCAAGGCCTGGGAACTGGTCTGCCTCAATCAATTCCACGACATCATCCCCGGCAGCAGCATCAACGCCGTCTACGTCGAGTCGCTTCAGCAGTACGCCGAGGTCAAGGAGGTGGGCGATACGACTCGGGACACTGCCTTGGCGGCAATCGGCAAACGCATGGGGCACGATCTTCTGGTCGTCAATCCGACCTCCTTCGTCCGCAACGACCTGGCCTTCTGGACCGGTCACCTGGATGCGGGGCAGCGTCTGCAGCAGGTTGACGGTACACCCGTGGCCACACAGCCGGCCGCAGAGGGCACCTGGATCGCTACGGGTGAGTTGGCGTCCTACAGCGTGAACGGGCTGAACATCGGTGAGGGTGAGGCTCCAGCATTGGACACAGGCCTTGTGGCGACGCCCACGCTGTTGGAAAACCGACTGCTGCGGGTGGAACTGGACGAGGCCGGCGATATAGTGCGCATCCTGGACAAAGTCAACGACCGCGAGGTGTTGCCGCCTGGCGCAATCGCCAACCAGTTCCAGGCTTTCGAGGACCGGCCCAAGATGTTCGACGCCTGGGACGTGGACATCTACTATGATGATAAGATGTGGTGCGCCGATCCGGCGACCTCGGTGGAAGTGGTGGAGGCAGGTCCGTTGACTGCCGCCCTGGAAGTTCGGCGGCGCATACTGAACAGCGATGTCGTGCAGCGCATCTCGCTGGCCTACAACAGCGCCCGGCTGGACTTTGACACCGTGATCGACTGGCGTGAGCGCCACATCCTGCTCAAGACGGCCTTCCCGGTGGACGTGTTGACGCCCACCGCGACCTACGAGGTCCAGTGGGGCAACGTGGAACGGCCCACGCATCGCAACACCAGTTGGGATTGGGCTCGCTTTGAGACTTGCGCTCAGAAGTGGGTGGATCTGAGCGAGGGCGGCTATGGCGTCAGCCTGCTCAATGACTGTAAGTATGGCCACGATGTGCAGGGTAGCGTCATGCGCATCAGCCTGCTCCGCAGCCCCACCATGCCCGACCCGGAGGCCGACCAGGGAGAGCACCAGTTTACCTACAGCCTGCTGCCTCACGCCGGTGGATGGGACGAGACACCCATCGCCGCGGCGTATGCCCTGAACGATCCGTTGATTGTGTGGGGCGAATCAGCCGATCAGCGAGTCAGCGAGTCGGGTGTTCGCCGATCCCTGACGGGCTCGGCCCAAGGAGCCTGTGAGACAGACGCACCATTCATCGCTGTGGACAAGCCCAACATCGTCGTCGAGACCATCAAGCGGGCCGAGGATGGGAGTGGGGTGATCGTGCGTCTGTACGAGAGCCAGCGACGGCGGGGTACGGTCACGCTGACCACCGGTTTTGACCTGGCGAAGGCCTGGTATACCAACCTGCTGGAGGAAAACCAGAGTGCTCTGGCGACAGCCGGAAACAGCATCGAGCTGTTCGTCAAACCCTATGAGATCGTGACGCTGCGATTGACCCAGGCCTGAGGACGGTTCCGGGGTCTGAGAGTATTACCTACCGCTGCACAGGGAGTGTCCTCAGGCCCCAGTCTGGCACAATACCGCAAGGAGTTTCTTCGATGGCAATGACCTCGAAACAGCGACTCGTGACAGCCCTGGATGGGGGTATGCCTGATCGACTTCCGGTGACGACCCACCACGTCATGCCCACCTTTCTTGACAAATACATGGACGGCAAGAGCAACATCGAATTCTTTGACACCTTCGGTCTGGATGCCATCCATTGGACGTTGCCGACTCGGCCTGATACAGCCAAAGGTGAGTACAGAGCTTCGATCGATCCGCAGGAACCTCAAGACGGGCTGATCTTCAGTGATAGCTGGCGGATCTCATCCGAGGAGCTGCCCGATCCTCAGTACAAGACGGCACGCTACACCGTCACCACTCCCAAGGGGGACCTAACGACGGTCCTGCAGAGCAGCAAGTACACCACCTGGGTCAGCGAGCATCTGATCAAGGAGAAACGTGACATCGACCTCATCGGCGAGTTTGTGACGATGCCCTTGTGTGACGTTGAGCGGGTCAACAAGGAGGCGGAGGAATTTGGTGAGCGGGGGCTGATCCGGGG
>JAUVRU010000532.1 GCA_030597485.1 Anaerolineae bacterium | reverse complement strand
TACCGTTGCCCTGAGCCGTGCCTTGCGCGACCGATTGTCTCAGGCTGAGGGCCGCTTCGTGGCAGCCCACCTGCACACGATCGCGGTGACGGGCGATCTGTCGCGCATCCAGCTGGATGCGCTGGCTCAGCGGTTGACGCCACAGACTGCCCAACGTGGTGATATGGTCTATTATGAAGGCCGTGCCGGCGACACCATGTATTTCATTGAGTCGGGACGGGTAGAGCTGGTCGCCAGCGCCCCCCGCGGGCCGGTGTTGTTGGAGACGCTGGAGACGGGTGGTTTCTTCGGCGAGATGGCCCTGCTCACCGGGAAGCCGCACATCGCTACCGCTCGCGTGTTGGCTGGTGGCAACCTGTGGGCGCTGCGGAAGCAGGATTTCGACGAGCTGCTCTTCAAGTATCCCAACATGGCGGTGGTCCTCAGCCGGGTGCTCAGCGAGCGCCAGGTTGATGCCGTGGGCAAGATGCGCGGCGGAAGACCCAGGGCACGGGTTCGACCGACTGCTGCGGCTGGAGCTGTGCCAGGCAAACCGGCCGCCCGGCCGCGACCGGCGCCAAAGAAGAAGGCTCCGGCCGCGGGCAAGGCCCTACCACCAGCCAAGACAGAGGGACCTGTCTCGCCTCAGCCCAAGAGAAGGCCATCCGCGCTGGCCAAAACAGCTGCTGTCGCCGCCGGGCTGGCCAGAGCGTCTCGCCCAGTGAGGCGGGCCACACGAACTGGACCTGCCCGCCCGATCAGGCGACCTCCCAAGCCGATACCACCGTCTCGTGCCGGCGCCGAGCCGCGACCCACGGCGGACGAAACTGCCCGGCCACGTCCGGATCAACCAGTCAAGCCGGCGGTTGATCCGGAGGTGTCGCCGGTCGCTGTTCCGCAAGCGGTGGTACCGTCTGAGCCGACCAAGGCGAAGCCATCGGAGCCGACGCCTGGACCCCAAGAAGCGTCCACCGCCATTCAAGAGCGCCCGCCCGCGCAGCTTTCTGCCGCTGAGGGTATTGGGCGGGGGACCCAGCTCATCTTGCGCCAGACCGAGGGAGTGGTGGGGGAGTTGGCCGTATGGTTCACCACCCGCAGCCGGCGGGTGAAGATGGGGTTACTGATGTTGCTAATGCTTCTCATCTGGCTGTGCGGCATCACTGCTCCCTCAGCGCTCATCAACCAGCTGTCAGCCAACCTCAATGGGGGAGAGAACGACAGTGGCTATGCCTACGCTCAGGACGGCTCAGAGCCCTCCAGGCTATTGATGCAGGGCGTGCAAGAGAACGGTGCGGTGGCTGCCCTACCCTTCGTGGAGACGGTAACACCCACGCCCAGCAATACGCCGACACCTACCGATACACCGACGGTGACGCCGACGACGACTGGTACTCCGTTGCCTACCTGGACTCCTACCGCCACGCCGACCGACACCCCGTTGCCGCCGACGGCCACGCCGACCCATCTGCCCGATACACCGACGCCGACGCGCCCCCCGTATACCGCAGCGCCGCGGCCACCTGCGGACACTCCCACGCCGGAGCCAACGCCCACGCCCGATGTTGATTTCATCATCGCCAGCGTGCGTCAGCTGACGCCGTGCGAGAACGAGGGCAACCACCACATTTACATCCACGTCATTGACCAGGCCGGCAATGGCATTAACGATGTGCCCGTCAAGGTATGCTGGGGCGGGAACGACAACGATTGTGCCCGACCCTTCACCGAGACCAAGCAGAGAGGCAAAGGATGGATAGAGTTTGCCATGTTCAAGGGCACCTACAACGTGCGGGTTGACGGCGCCAAGAGTGCGGTAGCCAGCGGCATCACCCCCGACTTTCAGGTGAACGAGCTGTGCCCGGCATCGGGCAACGCCGTGGCAAACTCCCTATACCATGCCTCTTTCGAGGTCACCATTCAGAAGGTGCGCTAAACGGATAGCCATCAGCAGTTAGCGGACAGAAGATAGCAGACAGTGGTCAGCGGACAGCAGACAGCAACCAGTGGATGAGCTTGGTTGGGCCGGCTGCCGCTTTTCATTTTGGGGCAGCTCAACGCTGCACCGTGGGTGAATGTCACTGCTGGTGGATTTATCCAACGGACTGCGCACCGCCAGGCCACCACGATTGAGGACGTGGGTGTAGATCAAGGTCGTTTTCACGTCCTTGTGGCCAAGGAGTTCCCTGTCCTGTCGGACAGACAGGGCTGGACAGTGCGGATGTCGTAGCCGTTCTCCAGCAAATGGGTGGCGAAGGAGTCCTGCGGGGAGGCTTCGCACTGGCGGAAGGTGTGGGGCGTGACCTGTTGGGCAATGCCAGCCTTCTTGACGGCTTTTTGTACAGTGTTCTCATGGAGGGGGTCGAAGCAGCCACGTCTGCTCTACTGGCTGGTAGGTGAGATACTCGCTGATGCCCTTCTCACCCATCTCCAGCGGATGCCGCTTGTCGTGATAGTGGACAAAGCGCTTGGCCCAATAGACGTAGTTTTCTTGGTGCTGTAGGCATAAGTACGTTGCCGTACCGCATCGCGCACCTGGTCGAGCAGATTCTTGGGTCGTTGCGTCGTGCGAATTCCCGGAAATCTGGTGTTCTCAAGGAGCGGCGTTGTGATGCAATGCGGACACGGCTGACGCGGAAGCTCTGATTCCGCACCACGGC
>JAUVRU010000464.1 GCA_030597485.1 Anaerolineae bacterium | reverse complement strand
GGGTTACCCCCTGTTTGCCACGTCGCGGCATGTCATCACTGCGCCTGGGGCTTCCCTGGCCGCCATAGCCGGTGCGGCCGTGCTGGCGGTGGCCGAGCGGGGCTCTGACGAGGCTGTGCAACTTGTGGCTGCCATAGCCCTGCTGGCCGGTTTGCTGTACATCATCTGTGCCCTACTCAGGATGGGCTGGATCTCCAATTTCCTGTCAGAGAGCGTGCTCACCGGCTTTGTCTTTGGCATCGGCATCGCCCTGATCATCAGTCAAGTGCACTGGATCACCGGTACGGTGGAATCTGGCGCCAACACCTGGCAAAAGCTGGCCAACTGGATCCAGGGTCTTCCGGACACCAACCATGTTTCGCTGGTGGTGGGCCTGACCACACTTGCCCTCCTGGTCGCCCTCAAGCTGTACGCCCCCAAGTTTCCGGGCTCCCTGCTGGCCGTGGCCCTTGGCATCGGCGCGGAACTGGCGTTGGGGCTGAGCAATGCTGGCGTGGAGCTGGTCGGCCCCGTTCCACGGGGACTGCCCGGCCTGGCGCTGCCCAGCGCCAGTCTCGTAGTGGACAACCTGCACGTGGTCATCCCCGCGGCCGTCGGTGTCTTTTTGGTCGCGCTCTCCATATCCCTGGCCGCGGTCCGCCAGTACGCCGCCCAGTACCATTATGATATCGACGCCGACCAGGAGATGCTGGCCCAGGGAGTGGCCAACGCTGTGTCAGGCCTCTTCCAGGGCATGAGCCTGACCGGGCTTTTTGGCCTGACCTCTATCAGTTCTGCGGCGGGAGGCAAGACGCAACTGGTTTCCATCGCCCTGGGCATCTTTCTCATCCTGACCCTGTTGTTCCTGGCGCCACTGTTCTCCCACGTGCCCCAGGCCGTACTGGCCGCAGTGATCATCACAGCCATCGTGTTTGGTCTGCTGAAGGTTCGGGCCATGCGGCGGCTGTGGCGCCTGGCGCGCACCGAGTTCTGGCTGGCCCTGGCCGCCCTGCTGGGTGTGCTCACTTTCGGCTTGCTGGAGGGCGTTCTCATCGGCGTAGGCCTGTCGCTTCTGTGGCTGGTCTGGCGCGCGTCCCACCCGGCCATGCCGCTGTTGGGCAGAATGCCGGATAGCAAAGTCTACCACAGCCTCGAAAGGTTCCCCGAAAGCGAGACCCATCCGGGGCTGGTCGTCATCCGCTTTGACGGTCCCCTCTTCTTTGCCACCACCAGAAACCTGCGCGACCGGATCAGAGAGCTGATCGTGGACGCCGACCCGGAGGTCAAGGGTATCGTGCTGGACATGGAGGGCACCAACATCATCGACCTGGAAGGTTCCGACGCGCTGCACGACGTGTTGGTGGAACTGAGGGCCACAGGCATCGAGCTGCACCTGGCCCGGACCAAGGTCGGGATCGTGGACAGACTGGAGCAGCATGGCGCCCTTGACACCCTGGGGCGCGAGCGGCTCTTTGATTATGTCCACGAAGCAGTTGAGGCTCTAATGCGTACCTGAAACTACTGGCTACATTGGGCAGGGTCACCTGACCGCTGCCCGGGACGATGGGAAGTCTCCCAACCGATGCCCCTTAGCTAGGGGCCAGATCATCACAAGGAGGAACAAAAATGAAAACGCGGATCGATCACAGTCGAAAGAGGAGCGTGACGCTGTCTTGGTGGGTGGGGCTGGTACTGGCCGGCCTCCTACTGGCCGTTCTCGGCGCCGTCTCTGGCAGCGCCTACGCTGAAGAGCTCCCCCTGTCCGGAGTACCAACAGCGGAGGGCATCATCAGCACCCAGGGCAGCTACTCATGCGGCCTGCGCAGCGACGGCACGCTGGAATGCTGGGGGCAGGACGATGACGGCAGGCAGAAGCCACCCGGCGGGAACTTCCGCCAGGTCAGCCTTGGCGGAAGCTTTGTCTGCGGTATCCAAGACGACGGCACGATCGCCTGCCGGGGGGACAATTACTGGGGTCAGGCGGATCCCCCAGCGGGCACGTTCCAGCAGATCGACGGCGGCGGCGCCTGGTCCTGCGGCATACGGGACGACGGCAGCCTGGCCTGCTGGGGCCGAAATGACGCTGGCCCAGCAGATCCACCCGAGGGCACCTTCCGCCAGGTGAGCGCCGGCGCTCTCCACAACTGTGGCGTACAGAGCGACGGCACGGTTGCCTGCTGGGGCTTTGACGGCTATGGCGAAACAGAGCCCCCATCCGGTACCTTCCGGCAGGTGAGTGCGGGCGAATACTTTAGCTGCGGCCTGCGGTCCGACGGCACGCTGGCCAGTTGGGGCTGGGTGGGCGCCCCACCTGCAGGCACTTACCTTCAGGTTAGCGCCGGCGACGAGCACACCTGCGCCGTTCGAACGGACGGCACGGTGAAATGCTGGGGTGACAATTTCTACGGCCAGTTGAATGCACCCAGCGGGACTTTTCTCCAGGTCAGCGCCATCTGGCACCACACATGCGGGCTGCGGACCGACCACACCGTGGACTGCTGGGGAGCAAACGATTCTGGGCAGTCAAACCCACCATCCGGAACCTTTGGCCTGCCCCAAGTCAGCGCTGGCTATGCCCACACCTGCGGTCTGAGGAACGACGGCACAGTGAGATGCTGGGGCGACGACTTCTATGGCCAGGCGGATCCACCCAGTGGCACTTTCCGCCAGGTCAGCGCCGGCACCTACTATAGCTGCGGGCTGCGCTCCGACGGCACGCTGGCCTGCTGGGGCTGGATGGACGACCCACCTGAAGGCACTTTCATCCAGGTGAGCGCCAGCGACAACGGCGCCAGCGACAGCCACGGCTGCGCCGTTCGCAGCGACGGCACGCTGGAGTGTTGGGGCGACGACTTCTTTGGCCAGTCAGACCCACCCGCCGGTACCTTCCTCCGTATCAGTGCTGGCGCCTACCACAACTGCGGCCTGCGGATGGACGGCACCGGCGACTGCTGGGGGCACGACCTTTACGGCCAGTCAGACCCACCGACCAGCGTCTTCCACCAACTCGGCGCTGGCGGCTACCATACCTGCGGCGTGAGGGCTACTGGCAGGGTCGAATGCTGGGGGCTG
>JAUVRU010000053.1 GCA_030597485.1 Anaerolineae bacterium | reverse complement strand
GGTATGCGGCCCACGTGCACATCGGCAACGAAGTCCACCCCTCCCGGGCCGCGGTCGCCCTCGTACTCGCCGAACAGACCGTCCCCGTCGAGGTCCCAGTTGCCGGTCAGATCGGCGTAGAAGTGGTCGGTGGGGGCTTCTTGGTAGCCGTCGCTGGCGCCCCGGCGCGGCCAACACATCTTCATGGGGACATCGCCGACGGAGTCGCCGCCGTTGCTGGGGTCATCTGGGTCTGGATTGCCGATGAGGAGAACGTACTCGATGGCGTAGCCGATATAGTCATTCTGCAGCCATTTCCGGACCTTCTCGGCGGTGCCATTGGGCGATTGGCCCTCCAGGCTGCCGTAGTCATCCTCGGTGACGATCACGACGCTGTAGCCCATAGCTTGTTTGTGGTTGGTGAAACCGGCCAGATTGCTGCTGCCCGCTTCGGTGGCGTTGGTGGTGATGATGGCGTAGTCATGCACGGCACCGGGTTCATCCTGTCCGCCTACCGCCCGGTACCATTCTTGAGCTGTGTCGTAATTGACGAAGGACTCCTTGGCCACGTCGTCCATCACCGTGTCTTGCAGTGCTGCCATGCCTAATACTGCCTGGCTGTGGTCGTAGCTGATGCGCACGGTCACCTGAGTAGCCAGGCCCAATTCCCCACTGGCGACGTCATAGCGGACGGGGGAGAATTCAAGACGAACGAAGCGCCACTTCCGCAGTTGTCCCGGAGGCAGCAACCTGACGAGATCAGCGGCGCCATCCGAGAGGGGGAGGTCAGTTGACTGGTAAGCGCCCCTGTCATCGGCCGTGTCCCAGGAGGCAACGTCAGGCGTGGCCGGCTTGAGATGGTAGGTGCCGGACAGTTGGGCTATCTGGGTGTCCAGGATCTCCAGGCTCACGCTGTCGGCCGCGGTGGTCGGGGGGACAGCCACCTGGTACACCTTACGGGGCAGGGCTGGGGCGCCGGGAGTGCCGGTGAGCTCGAAACCCTCGATCTGTATGATGTCGAAGCCGTCGCCGTCCTCCAGAATCTGGTACGGGACTGTTTGCAGGGTGAGGGTGATGGTGTCGGGTGGGGAGGTGTCTTCCTGTGACTCACCGGCTTGCTCGTCGGGGAGTGAAAGGGCAATATCGTCGCCCATCCCAAGGCTGATATGGTATGGAGGAGGCGCGGCCAGGACCGGCGAAAAGGGCAGTAGCGAGGTCAACACCGCGAGGACGCACATCAGCAACAGCGCCAAACGATGCCTTGCGAAAGAGACGCTGCCCACCGAACACCTCAATTTCTCTGGTCTGTCAGACAGAACAATCCGCAGGCAACTGATACAGCTGCCCGGCAATAGCATACGCCATATTGACCATTTGGGCAATGGTACCGTGGTGTCGTCGGATGTCACCTACGCGATGGAGTTCTCGCTGCCTGCTGAATCATGTGGCGTCCTCAGCTGGAGGATTTGGCCCGTGGGAGGACTCTGGCTGCCAGCGGGGATCCCGAACTCGCCAGCGGTAGATCACCCAGGCCAACAGGCTGGCGACTGCGCTCAAAGCGAACACCCAACCATAGCCAAGTGCGGCCAGCCCGGCGCCGACCAGAGGGGCCAGGGCGTATACCAGTCCCACCGAGGTGTTGGCTATGCCGACATAGGTCGGTCGTTGGGCCGGTGGGGCAAACTCCAGCGCGATCAGAATGGCAGAGACGATGGTCGTGCCCAGCGAGAATCCCCAGAACGCGAACACGGCGTAGTACCACGCCGGTGACGGGGCCAGCCAGGCCAGCGCGAACGCCACCACTGAGGCAATGCTGCTGATCTCGAGGCAGACCTTGTGCCCCCGGCGGTCCGCCAGCCATCCGGCAAACAGATTGCCACTGGACTGCCCCACCAGCAATGCGACTGTGTACAAGCCGACCGTGCCATCCGGCACATGCCAGCGCTGTACGGCCGACACGGTCACGAACGCTGCCCCCATGCTTCCCCAGGCCAGCAACAGGCGGGCTGTAAGAAAGCGCCGGAAATTGGCATCCTGACGTAAAATGCGCGGCAGCCTGGCTCTCAATTGGGCATCGGGATGCGGGTTTGGCACCGGCGGCCGGACCGGCTCTCGTGTCAGCGAGATGAAGATCCAGCTGACGGCGATGGCTATGGCAGCAATCAGGAAAATGTAGACGAAATTGGTGGGGAACGGATAGGTTTTCAGCAGCCAACTGGCTCCCAAAGCACCTATGGTTCCCAGGGCGGTGCCGATGAACGTGGTGGATCCCCAGAATCGGCCGCGCCGGTTCACCGGAAAACAGACGGCGATCAGGTCTTGCCAGGCTGGCGCGATCAGTCCCGCTCCCACGTGGTGCCACGCGTACCCTACGAAGAAAACGACCAATGCCAAGGTTGGAGACCGGAGCGCCAGCAGGGCGGCCAGTGGCCATAACCATGCGGGGACTCTCTCCAGGAAGAGCCCCAGGTTCACTACCGCCGGCTTCTTGCGGGCCAACCGCTCGGTGTAGCCGGCGGTGAAGATCTGGGGCAGGTTCCAACCGGCCTGGCCGATGACCGCCACCAAACCGATTAGCAGGGGGTTGAGCGTCAGCTTGCTGACGAACAGGGGCACGATGGTGCTTACGGAAATGAAGCTCAACCCTATCCAGAAGGCTGTTCCGTCCAGCAGGTTGACGGTGAAGTTCCAGGTGAAGTAACGTTCTACCTCAGCTTCGATCTCGGCATCCCTGCGGGGGGGAACCGGCCGGTCGAGAAGCAACAAGCGGCGCCAGGCAGCTGCGCCCAGTTTGGTCAGGATCATTGGCGTCGCAACTCCGGGTGAGAGGACGAGACCATGCGTCAGGGACCGTCCGGATCGAATGCTGGCACGCTTATGGGCACGGCGTCGTCACCCAGGCGCGTGCCGTCATCAGCAAACGCGGGCAGGCGAGTGCCGGTAGTCGGGTCGTACAGCCCAATGACGGAGTGGTGGCCGGTGGGCACCAAGTGGCTGTCCTGCACGATCTGGCCCGGGAGCCAGCCGGTGGTGGGATAATGATTGGAGAGGGGTGGGCTGTCCGACTGGCCGACCATCTGGCCGTCAGCGTTCAGACTGTGCACGAAAACCGTGTAGCTGGTGTTGGGGCGAGCGTTCGCCCGCCAGAACAGGGTCAGTCTTGTCAGGTCAGTAAATGGTGAGCCGTCCAGCGCTGCTTTGCCATCAGGCATAGCTGGCTCCAGCACGTAGGCCAGCAGCTGAACCTCGGAGCCGGCACTCGGCAGCTCAAAGCGAAACATCACCTGGCGGGGGGCGTGGGCTGACCAGTAGGGATCGGTGGCGACGGACGGGTCCGTGATCAGACTGTCTCCATAGGGATTGATGAGGTACAGGTCATCGGCGCCAAACTGGCCCAGGGGCAACAGCGTGGTCTGTCGCTCCACCTGCCAGCGGTCCTGCCTGTGCCACCGCTCCCCATTCAAGGGCGATTCGCTGGGGTGGACGATGAGATAGCGGACACCGGTTGCGCCCAGCTCCCGCAGGGCAGCCATGGCACGCTGGGAGGGGAATCCAGCCATCTGGTCAGCCAGTGCCATCTGGCGTTCCGGAGTGAAACCGCTGTAGCCGTTCACCAGTCCCCACCAACCCAGCTGGCTGGCGATCATACGTTTCGTTTCCGGATACTCTGGCTCAGGCGCCACGTGCATCGGCAATTCGATGGCAGCCCAGGTGGCCGAAGACGTGATAGCAGCGTGTTGGCGCATTGCGGGGTAGACCGGTGGCAGGTCGGCCGTCGTCCCGACCAGGGCCAGCGGTAGCGGCGCGGAAAACGACTCGGCAACCACCAGCAGGCTCAGCAGACACACAAAAACCGGGGGTGCGTACCGGCAGACCGCAGGTGGCAAGCGCCTTTCCGTTCGCCGACGGTTGCGGCCGGTGGGACTGCGACGCTCTGAGAGGTGATCGTTGAGACGTGTTTGCAGACAGGCAACACCATAACCGGCCAGCGCGGCTATGGCGAATGTGGCCGGTATGATCCAGCGGGAGGGCACGCGAACCACGCTCATCAGGGGAAAAACTCTGACCAGCGCCAGGTATGCCCCGGCAAATGTCAGCACCGTGGAGAGGAGCAGGATGGTCGCCAACGCCACCAGCCGCCAGCGGTCGTCGGTCTTTGCGGGGGTGCGGTGACATGGGCCACGCCAGGACAGAGCCAGTCCCGCCAGAGCCAGAAGCAATGCCACACCGCCCACGTAGAGCGTATTCTCCTCGGTGAATCCTGGACGCTCTCGCAGGGGCTGGGTCAGCGGTCCGAGGAAACGTGAGGACGGCGCGGCGGCCAGGAAATCGGTGGGCTGAGCGGCCAGGGAAGCAACGAGTTCCGGGGTGCGAGCTGCCTGCAACTGAGTTAGCAGGCCCAGATACGGGATAGCCACAGGCAGACTCAATGCGGCCACCAACAGGGCCGATGCGGCCAATGGCAGCAGAGAACGAGTGCCGGTAGGTCTGGCTTCTGTCCCCCGACGAATTGCGATCCGTTGGCCCGTTGTGAATATCAGCCAGGAGGCGGTGTATATCCCCAGGACCAGTGCAGAGAAAACAGCCAGATACCAACTTGACATAACCTGCAAAGTGGTGAACAAAACAAACAGTAACGCCGGTGTCCACCAGCGGGCCGCTGGCCGTCTCCCGTCCCGGTCGTGCCTTCCCTCGTCCAAGAGCCAGTCGAGCGCCAACAGGCTGAACGGCAGCCAACCCACTGTCAGCAATTGCAGGTGGGAGATGGCCGCCAGCCGGTAGGGGGCAAAGGCGAACACCGTGGCGGCCACAACAGCGGCGCCGCGTTGGTGCGTCCAACGCAAGACGAGCAGGTACATTCCCAGGCCGGCCAGCACAAAGCTGAACAGCAGACTCAGATTATGCGCGACCAGCGGTTCGCCGGTGATGGTTTGCAGCGGCATCACCAGGCAGGCGGTCGACAGCATGTGCTCTGAGTAGGCCAGCGTGTTGGGCAGCGGGTAGAAGATGTTGGCATCGAACAGGTGAAGCGGATCGGTCAGCAACGCGTGTGCGTCCCATGCCAGAATCCAGGCGTTGAGCAGGGGATCGCCAATGTCACCGGGCACCGCCTCGGCCAGGTGCAGGCAGAGGGGATAGGTGGTAAGGACAGCCGCCAGGAGAAAGACCACTACGAGCAAGGGCAGCAATCTAGCGGTCATTGGCCACTCTCAGATGAATCGTATTGTCGGTCAGCGTCTTGCCGTTTGCGTCGGCTATGGCCAGACGGGTCAAGCTCTGGGGGTGGTACAACCCAATTGCCAGATACGCCGTTCCTGGCGGCAACGTGACGGGGTGGACATCAGCAATCAGCTGGCCTTGTAACCACGCGTCGGTCGGGTAGAGACCGTCCAGCGGCGGTGCGTCGAATTGGGCCAGAATCGTGCCATCGGCGTCCACAGCGTGGATGAAGACGGTGTAGCTGGTCGCCAGCGGGCCTTGGGTGCGCCAGTATAGCGTGAGCTGCGTGTCCCCCTGACCGGTTAGCGCCGGTTCCGATGGGGGAGGCTCCAGCTGGTAGCCGAGCAGGGTAATATCGTCTCCCAGGCGGTAGTTGAGTGGATGGAGGATGTCGCTTTCCTTCATCGGTCTGGCCGGCAATACCCACACGTGGGCCAGGGGCAGGGCATCTATTGGCACTTCGGCGGACCCCGCCCCGGAATCCGGGGTCGCACCCCCGCCCGCCGTGTCGCAGCCGTCGCAGCCGGTTACCGGCAAACGCGTTCCGGTGTGGTGATCGTACAGCCCGGTGGTCAACGTGTAACGGATAGGCGGCAGGTCTTGGGGCAGTGCTATTGTCAGCGGGTTGCGCAGATAGAGCGCCGGTGGCCAGGCGGAGGTGGGGATGTCTGCCGGGTTGAGCTCGTCGGTGCTGGCATAGGTCTGTCCGTTGGGCGCGTCGAGATGGACGAACACGCGGTAGTTGGCGCTCAGCGGAGCCAGTGCCTGCCAATAGAGGACGACAGGAAGCGAGTGTCCCGCCCTGACCTGAATCCGAGGCAGGCCGGTTGATGGGGATGGGTCAGGTGCCGGTTGGGGGCACAGCCTGTCGGGCAGCCACGATGGGCACGTCAGCAGGTCAAACGCCAGCAGCTGGACCTGGTCACCGAATGAGACCCGCGAGGTGTACTGGGCATGCTGAACCGTACCGGGAGGTGACTGGGCCCGGAACCAGCTGGCCATCGGACGGGTGAGCAGAAGGCTGGCGACGATGACGACGCCGATAGCCATCGCCGGCCGCTCGGGAAACCGATGCCGGCCGGCGGGTGCAGAGGCGCGGGCGCGACGTCCGGGTTTGCCACGATGCCACATCGCGGCCAGGGCCAGCCCGCCCAGAGCCACCAACGACATGACAGAGATGACCGTTGCTGTCCGGCGAATGGGTGTCGCGGACAGCTGCAACTTGACCTGATACTCCCCAGCCGGCAGATTGGCCCGGATCAGGCCATCGGGTCGGGTTATCTGGACGTCGTCTATCCGGTGCCAGCCATCTGAAGGTGCTGCCTGGGCCGCTCTGATGAATACCTTCCAGCCAGGCCAGTACAGCGCCCGGAAGGTGGCCGGGAAGGCGGCCGGACTGTGGACGGTCATCAGCGTCCGGCGGGCGGTATGTGACATGGTGGCGGTGAGGCCCCCTTCGGGGAGTGAAGCCGGGTCCAGGCGGGATGGAATCTGATCGAAGCGGCAGTCCGTCTGTCTTCCTCCGTCCGTGCACGGAGGCGGGGCCAAGGTTTCGGGGGATGGGTAACGGTCGGCCCGGCGGGGCAGGAATTCGCCGGTGCTGGTGGTGCCGATGGCTTCGGATTCGATCTCATAGGCCATCACGTCCACGGGTGAGGGTGTTCCCCAGGGGATGAATTGCACGGGGAAGAGGTAGACCAGATTGACTGCTATGATCAGGCACAGCCCGATGGCCGTGATCCAATTCGGGGCACCGCGTAGATTGCTGCGAAGTGTTATCCTTTCCAGAAGATAGACCGCGGCGCCGGCCAGCACAGCGGCGGACAGGATTGCCGGGCCCAGAAGCCGCCAGGGAAACTCGGCCAGGCTCAGCATGGGCACACTCTCCCACACGAAGCGGGATTGGGGCAGTGTCAGGAACGCGTAGGCTGCAAAGGCCAGGGCAAAGAAGAGTGTGTGGCCGATGGCAAGTGATGATACATTACCTGCCTCCGAACGGATGCGACTGCTGGCGTTACGTATGGCGTAGACCACCAGACCCAGCATAGCCAAAGCGGCGCTGACCACCTGGGCCACCCCCAGGCTGAGCGGATAGTGGGCGTTGATGGCCGACAGATCAAGTGGGCGAGGCAGGGCCAGGAGCTCAGCCAGGGTGATGAAATTGTGACGAAAATCAAAGAAGCCGCTGGTGATGCCCGACAGGCGTATCATGTGGCGTTCGCCGAAGGCCGGTAACCAGAAAAACGCAGCCAGGCCCATCCCCAGCCCTATCGCTGCCAGGTACCGAACCAGGACTGCCCCGCGTGTCAGGGATGAGGGGGCGGCACCTTGCTTTTGCCATCCCGGCCGGCTACCTTGTGGTGCTCTGGTGGTCAATACCAGAAGGAATACCAGGTATGCCACCAACAGGGGGGCGAAGATCATAGCGCTGATGTTGTGACTGAGCAGCAGGCCGGCCAGCGAGATGGCAGCCAGCAGCAGGTAGCGCATCTGGTTGCTGGTTGCCAGTCTGTAGACTGACCACAGGATGAGAGGGTAGAAGGCCAGGCCGCAGAACTGGCCATAGTTTCCCTGGATGTACGCCTCACGCAGCCGGTAGGGGGCGTACAGGTAGACAGCCGCTGCCAGGAGACCGGCTCGGGGGCCGAACAGATCGCGGGCGAAGAGATACATCCCGACGCTGTACAGCACCATCATTAACATGACGGTGCCCTTCATTGAATCGTCAAGGGCCAGGCCGGTCAAGTGCAGTGTCTGGCTCAGGTGATACAAAAGCGGCGGGGCGTAGTTGAAGAGTGGCATGCCGTGGCCGTAGGCCAGGTCGGGTGCCCAGCGGGGGTAGAGGATGCCGTCCATCCACGCCTGGTTCAGTTCCGCTTGGCGCATCAAATGAACGGGGCCGTCGGCGGTGTTGGGCAGACCGGCGTGGGCCAGCAAAGGCACGATGGCGAAGAGAGACAGCAGTATCGCCAACAACAGGCCAGGGTCCAGTTGGCGAAGTCGGCCAGCTGCCAGACGCCACAACGTGACTGAGGCGTTGTCATTTGAGTGCTGCGATTTGGAGCCTGGGACTGTCTCTCTTCTGTGTGTCATTGGTTTGTGTTATGCTCTTGCAAACAGATGATTGTCAAAAGGATGGTCCGCGTCTGGCCGCAGGATGCCGGATGCGGGTGCCGCCGCTATGGAAGACCCAATCTGGTGAGACGGATGATGTTGTCCTTCGTCCGGTGTCCGTCGGCGTCGACAACCGGCAGCCGGGTCATAGACGATGGGTAGTACATGCCAACGGTCAGCGTGTAATCGCCCGGGGGCAGGTCCCCAGGTGCTATCAGTCGTGGATCGGCGACGATGAGGCCCGGCTGCCAGGCTGAGACAGGGTGAAGATCAGCCAGTGGCGGCGAGTCAGCGCCCCACACCAGTTGATCGTGCTCGTCCAGCAGGTGCACGAAAACGACGGTGGCCGTCTCCAGCGGCTCCGT
>JAUVRU010000466.1 GCA_030597485.1 Anaerolineae bacterium | reverse complement strand
TACGCCATCGCATTCATCCTGATGTTATGCTACATCGTGGGCGAGGCGGCCAACCGGCTGACAGGTCACAACCAGGACCCGGTGCTCTCGCGCCGGCGTCTGCTGAATCTGGGGTTGGTGATGGGAATATGCTTCCTGACAGTAGTCATCAACCCCAACACCTGGCGCATGTGGCTTTGCCCTTTCCAAACAATAGGCATCGGCGTGTTGCGCGATTTCATCCAGGAATGGCAATCCCCCAACTTTCACCAGGTGTGGCAGCAGCCCTTCATCGTGTTGCTGCTGCTGACCGTGCTGGCGCTGGCGCGCGCCGGTCGTCGGGCGGACTTCACCGACCTGGCACTGTTGGCCGTGTGGACCATCGGGGCTTTGCTGGCCGGACGTAATATCGCTATCTTTGCCCTGGTGGCTGTCCCTGTCTTCGTCCGATACGGGACCATAGCATGGAACCGGCAGATGGAGGATTGGCGGGGGGCGGCCTGGGCGCAGCCTCTGCTGAGGAGCGCCTCCCAACCCATGGCCAGCACCAAGGTGCTGGGCGCACTCAATTGGCTGCTGCTCATCCTGATTATCGTGGCCGCCCTGGTGAAAATATACCAGCCGCTGGCACCGGGCGCGGTCCACAAGGCAACTCGGGAGTCGCTGCCGGCCGATGCCGTGGCCGCCATCCAAGAGCTGCGCCCCGCCGGCCCAATGTTTAATGACTACAACTGGGGCGGGTACCTGATCTTCACGCTATGGCCTGACTACCCCGTCTTCGTAGACGGCCGCACCGATCTCTACGACGAAGCCTTCCTCCGCCAGTATATTCGCATCTACATGGCCGACGACGGGTGGCAGGACTCCCTCGATCAGTATGGCATCCGGCTGGTCATCATTGAGGCAAATAGCGTGCTGGCCAAATTCCTGCGCATGGACACAACGTGGCAAGAAGCCTACCGCGACGATATGGCCGCCGTCTTCACCCGGGACACGGTGCCATAGTCATGCAAGCAAATACCCTGGCCCGGTCATCAAAGGTATTGATGATCGCAACGCTGTACATTGTCCTCCACTTCGCCCTTGCCATCATCCGTGTCCAGTATCCTTTTGAACTGGAGTGGATGGAAGGCGGCCGACCTTGACGCAGATTCGCCCGAATATCAGATTGGTGACAGTCACCGTGGGACTAATCACCCTTCTGAGTTTTGCCCTGAACATCGGGCTGGCCTGGCAGCAGCTGGGCACCTTCACCCTTCACCTTGACGATGCCTGGATCCACCACACGTATGCCCGCAATCTGGCCCAGGGGCACTGGTTCACCTACACCGGCGGTCAGCCATCGAGCGGCAGCACTTCACCAGCCTGGACCGTGCTGTTTTCAGTGGGACATCTGCTGGGCATCGGTCCGGTCGTCTGGGGGCTGGTGCTGGGCGGTCTCTTTCACATGCTCACAGCGGTGATGGTCTACCGCCTCAGCCTGGCGTACTTCGGTAACGGCTGGCTGGCAACCTGGAGTGCCATCCTGACGGCGCTTGAGTGGCATCTGGTCTGGATTGCACTTTCCGGCATGGAAACCAGCATGTTCGTGGCGTTGAGTATCCTGTACCTGCTGCTCATTCAAACCCGGTGGCAGAAGGTTTGGCTGATGGGCCTTGCCGGCGGCATACTCTTCCTTACCCGCCCCGAAGGTGCGCTGCTGGTGGCGATAGCAGGATGCAAGATTCTCTGGGCAAACCGCCAGCCGTGGCGACGGGCGTTCAAGCCCCTCGCCCTGATGGTGCTGGCGTTCGTCCTGGTTATCAGTCCCATCATGGCCTTCAACGCCGTGGTAAGCGGACGCCCGCTGCCAGGCACCTTCTACGCCAAGTTCGTGCAGTGGGTGGCCCCGTGGACAATCGGCAAAGGACTAAACTACTTCCGACTGCTGCTGCAGTATTTCTGGTTAGAGGGTTCCCTGTTCCTGCTCTTCCCCCTGGCTTTGCTGGGAGGCTGGCTCGCCTGGCGGCGGCGGCTGACCCTGTTGATACCGGCTGGTGTATGGCTCGTGAGCCTGCCGGCAGCCTACGCTGTCATCCTACCGTATCTCCAGAACCGTGGTCGCTACATCATGCCGCTCATCCCCCTGATTATCATCCTGGGCACGTGGGCAGCAGTCGAGACAATGCAACGCCATCGATTCAGACGGCTGGGATACAGCGTGGCCGCTCTGGCCACGCTGCTGGTCATAGTCTTCTGGGTCAACGGCACACGTGCCACCGTGCTCGAAGTACGCGCTATCGAGAGCCAGCACATGACAGTGGCCAAGTGGATTCGCACCCACACCCAACCTGATGCGGTCATCGCCACCCAAGACATCGGCGTGTTGGCCTATTTTTCTGATCGCCCATTGAGTGACATGGCGGGGCTGACCGACCCGACCGTCATACCCATTATGCACCAGCCGGACCGAATGGCCGACTACATCCGCCAGCAAGGAGCGACTCACGTTGTTATCTTCCCTTCCTATTACACCCAGTTGATCGAAGGCCAAAATTTGGTGCAGGTCTTTGTGAGCGACAAATACGATTTTCACGAATTGGGCTCGGACCCGTTGGCAGTATACCAGTTCCCAGACGACTAAGGGCCCCAGCGGCGGTGGGTAACAGACCGAATTGAGGGACCCCAAATGACGTCCCGCCCAACCACAAGCAGGCACCTTATACTACTCACCCTGTTGGCCTTTGCCTTGCGTGTCGTTCTGCTGGACAGGCAGAGCCTGTGGTACGACGAAACATTCAGCTTGGCCGTTGCCCGCGCCGACTGGCCTATCTTCTGGCTGGCCCTGCTCTCCGACGGGGTACACCCGCCCGGCCATTACTTGCTGATGCGGGTCTGTCTCGATCTCCTCGGACCCGCCGAGTTTGCACTGCGATTTCCCTCGGTGATGGCGGGAACATTGGCGGTGCCTCTGATATGGCAGCTCGGCCTGGCGCTCGGAAGCAGACGCTGGGCGGGGGCAGGGGCAATGTTGTTGGCTGTCAACCCGTTCGCTCTGTGGCATGCGCAGGAGGCACGTATGTAC
>JAUVRU010000023.1 GCA_030597485.1 Anaerolineae bacterium | reverse complement strand
CCTTCCGGCAGCTGATACCCGGTGTTTCTAGCTGTCAAACAATGAGACCAACTTGAATTTGTCCACGTCCACCAGACCGTGATCAGTCAGCTTGAGAGACGGGATCACCGGCAGAGCCAGGAAGCTGAGCGTCATGAAAGGGTCGCGCAAAGGCGAGCCCAGTTGCTTGGCGGCTGCCAGCACCTCGTCCATCTGTTGGCGTACCGTTTCGATCGGTTGGTCGCTCATCAAGCCAGCGATGGGCAGCGGCAGCTGGGCCAGCACTGTGTCGTCATAGGCGACGGTCATGCCTCCGCGGATGGCGACGGTCGCCTGCACCGCCGTCATCATGCTCTCGTCGTCGGCGCCGGTAACCACTATGTTGTGGTGATCGTGGGCAACTGTGCTGGCGATGGCCCCTTTGCGCAGCCCCATGCCTTTAACAAAACCCAATCCCACATTGCCTGTGGCCAGGTGGCGCTCAATGACGGCTATCTTCAATACGTCCTGTTCAGGTTCGGTCACAATCTCACCGTCCCGATTGGACATTTCAAGAATCAGATGTTCAGTCACGACTTGGTCGGGGATGATGCCAATGCAACGCACTCGGCGGCCGTTTGCCTCGATGCGCAGATGGGTATTAGCCAGGTCGACGTTCATTGAGCTGCGCACGACTGGAGCCGGCCGGGGCCGCTCCCAAGGGATAACCTGGCCATCTTGCGCCACCAACTTGCCGTCGCGAAAGACCATCTCGGCGCGGGGGGCCTGCAGGTCTGAGAAGACAACCAGGTCGGCCCGCCGGGCTGGCGCAATGGCGCCTCGATCGTGGAGGTGGAAGTACTCACTTGGGTTGAGCGTGGCCATCCGAATGGCGGTGATAGGGTCCACACCCTCGGCGATGGCAACTCGCACCATATAGTCGATGTGTCCTTCGTCCATCAGGTCGGCTGGGGCCCGGTCGTCGGTGCAGAAGCAAAGGCGGCGGCTGGTATGCTCGTCGACAATGGGCAGCAGGTCTCGCAGATTACGAGCGGTGGTTGCCTCTCGCAGGAAGACGAACATGCCCAATTCCAGTCTTTGGAGCGCTTCCTCGGGGGTGATGCATTCGTGATCCGAGCCGATGTTGGCGGCAGCGTAGGCCATCAGACCTTTGCCGGCCAGACCAGGGGCGTGCCCGTCTTTCACCCGTCCCTGAAAGGCGCGTAGCTTATCCAGCACGTCAGGCACGCCGTTGACGACGCCCGGGTAATTCATCATCTCGCCCAGGCCCAGCACGTATGGCTCGTGTTGCAGGGTCTGCAAGTCGTACCAGTGCAAGGCGGCGCCGGTGGTTTCCATGTCCGTGGAAGGCACACACGAGGGAGCCATCATGTATACGCTGAGAGGATTGTATTTGGCCATGTCCAGGATGTAGCGTATGCCTTCCAGTCCCAACACGTTAGCGATTTCGTGGGGATCGGCCACCACCGTGGTGGTGCCGCGCGGAACCACGGCCCGCGCGAACTCGTTGGGAGGAACCATAGCACTTTCGATATGCACGTGGGCGTCAATGAAGCCAGGGCACAGGTAGCGCCCTTGCAGGTTGATGACCTCACGTGCCCGGTACTCTCCCAGGCCCACGATGCGGGAATCAAAGAGGGCCACATGGGTCTCCTGGATTTCACCGGTGAAAACGTTGGCCACTCTGGCGTTCTTGAGCAACAGGTCGGCAGGCTCATCGCCGCGAGCCACCTCAATGAACTCGGCCAGTTCCATGCCTTTCCCTCTCTCTCTGGGCCAGACGCTTCCTTATGTGCTGATCGTCAACAAGCCCTGCTCAGGTAATTCCCTCGTCCCCTGGAGCCGACGAATTGTCCGTCGCCCACGATGATTTCCCCCCGGCTGAGCACGAAACGTGGCCAGCCTGTCACTTGCCATCCCTCAAACGGCGTGTAATCGCAGTTGTGGTGCAGGGTGTCGGCCGAGATGGTCACTTCCTGGTGGGGATCGAAGAGCACCAGGTCGGCGTCACTGCCAGGTGCGATTGTTCCCTTGGATGGATACAAGCCGAAGAGTCGGGCGGCGGCTGTGCTGGTGACGGAGACAAACTGGTTGAGCGATAGCCTGCCCTGGTTGACGCCGAAATGGTAGAGCAGCGGCAGGCGGGTCTCGATACCGGGCGCACCACCAGGAATCTGGTTGAAGGGAGGCACACCGTCGGACCAGGGCGTCTCCGGCGTTGCCGCCACGGTACCGCCAGGCGTGCGACGTTCACCCCGCTTCTGAGCCAGGGTGAAAGGACAGTGGTCGGTGACGACGAAGTTCAACTGCCCGTGCTGCAAACCGCGCCATAACGCTTCTGTGTCGGCTTCGCCCCGCAGAGGGGGCGCCATCACGTATTGGGCCGGCTCGAAGCCAGCCTGTTCGTACAGCGTGTCCGTGAGGAGCAAGTGCTGGGGGCATACCTCACCGGTAACCACTTGGCCCCGCTGGCGGAATCCATCGATGACCATCAGCCCCTCTTCAGCGCTCACGTGCACGATGTGCATGGGGATGCCCACAACCTCGGCCAGTGTCAAGGCACGCCCGGTGGCCTCGGCTTCTGCCACGGCCGGGTGGGTGGAGGGATGCCAGCGCGGCTGGCGGCGGCCAGCGGCCAGGCATTGCTGTACCAGGTGGGCGATGACGTCGTGGTTCTCTGCGTGCACGATGGGAAGCCCGCCGTGCTCTTTCAGGCTCTCCAATGCCAGCAGCATCTCGGCATCTGTCAGGCGAATGCCCTGGTAGGCCATGTAGATTTTGAAGCTGGACATGCCGGCCTCAATCACTGAAGGAACTTCTGCCAGACTCTGTGTGTCGGCTCGATTGAAGGCCATGTGAAAGCCGAGGTCAATGACGCTTTGCGCTTCCGCTTCGGCCAGGCGTTGGGCGTATGCCTGCATCCACGTCTGATCGGGGCCAGCTTCCACGAAGTCAATCACGGTGGTAGTGCCGCCACAAGCAGCGGCCAATGTGCCCGTGAACCAGTCGTCACTGGAGACGATCCGATTGGGTCCCTGAGGGTATTGCAGGTGAACGTGGGGATCGATACCGCCGGGCAGAATCAGCAATCCGGTGGCGTCCAGCGTTTGGTCGGCGTCCCAGTCCGGTTCCTGGCCCATGGCGGTGATCTTGTCCCCGACAATGGCCACGTTGGCCCGAAAGGTGTCGCTGGCGGTCACCACGGTACCGTTTCGGATGATCAAATCGGCCCTATCGGTTTCCATTTGTTCTCCGCTGGCAACCATGCAGGAACACCACCCACGAAGGCCACGAAGCGGCTATTCCAAATGGCTTAGGAATCTCTCCAGGCGATTCAGTGCCTCTTCTATTTGTGCCATACTGGTAGCATATGAAAGGCGCATATGGGCATCATCGCCGAATGCGATGCCCGGGACAGCTGCTACCTTTTCATGCTCCAGCAACAGGCGGCAGAACGTCAGAGACCCATCCACTACCTGTCCGTTGTACTGTCGGTCATAGGTAGCAGCGATGCGGGGGAAGGCGTAGAATGCACCCGGTGGCACGGGACAGCTGACGCCAGGCATAGACTGCAAGCGCTGGATCATAGTCTTTCGACGGCGGTCAAACTCCTGGCGCATCACCTCAACCGAGCTCTGGTCTCCCGTCACCGCAGCCAGGGCGGCCTTTTGGGCCACGGAATTGGCGTTGCTGGTCGAGTGGCTTTGCAGGCGGCCGGCCGCAGTGATGACGTCGGCGGGTCCGGCCGCGTAGCCGATGCGCCAGCCAGTCATGGCATAGGTCTTGGAGACGGCACCCACGACGATAGTCAGATTGCAGATATCCTCCCCCGTGGAGGCAATACTGCTGAATTCCACGCCGTATGTCAGGGCGTCGTACACTTCGTCCGAGAGGACAGGCACCTGCTTTTCTACCAGCACTTCGCCCAGCGCTGCCAGCTCGTCACGGAGGTAGACGGAACCGGTGGGATTCGACGGGGAGTTGAGGATAAGCAAGCGGGTACGTTCGGTTATGGCGTCGCGCAACGCTTGGGGCTTGATCTTGAAATCCTGCTCGGCTTTGGTTTCGATGATCACGGGGACAGCACCAACGGCGCGCACCTGTTCGGGATAGCTCACCCAGTATGGGGAGGGGATGATGACCTCGTCGCCCGCATCTACCAGCGCGTAGACGATGTTGAAAACGGCCTGTTTGCCACCGGCCGTTACGATGATCTGATTAGGATCATAGGTGATGCCACGCTGTTGTCCGATCTGCTGGGCCCACGCCCCTCGCAGCTCTGGAATGCCAGATGCTGGGGTGTAGCGCGTGAACCCGGAGTCAAGGGCCTCCCTGGCGGCCGCCACGATGTGCTCCGGCGTGTCAAAATCGGGTTCGCCGGCGGCCATAACCACCACATCTTCGCCAGCTTGTTTCATAGCCTTGGCACGAGAGCTGATGGCCATCGTCGCCGATTCTTGAATTTGGAGCACATTTTCGCTCAACCTGAACATAGTAGCCTTCCCCCTGTGTCTAGTCTCACGTCTATTCGGCTGCTGGCTGTATCTGTTGACAGAATTGCCCTTGAATGCAGGGACCGACCGGAAGGATCAGGGTGTCCCAACGGGGATAGATCTGCTTCTCTGGACTCGCCAGGCTCTGGTTTCTGTGGTGGGCTTGTGGTGCCAATTATATCTCAATCCATTCGATTTGCACACACCTGCCAGTGCGTGTTTGCCGCATTCCTGCACCCGCGCGTGGCCGATACCTCGCCCGCCGCCCGGCCGTTGGACTGCAAATCCGGCGGACGCAGCTGCCAAAGCGACGGGACAAACCGGTGGCCGAACTGGCATTGACACCCACGGGGACAGCGTGCTATAATCTGCCTCAGTCTGAAACACCATACGCTCCTGGATTCCGGCTGCACCGCAGGCACACGAAGGAGGAGAAGATGGCCCAGTTGGTGTTGAGTGTGGCGCAAATCATCATCGCCGTGATTCTGGCGATCATCGCGTCGTATTTGGGGGTGGTGCTGTTTAACCGTGCTACCCGTGACCTGGATGAGTGGGCGGAGATCCGCCGGGGGAACGCGGCAATGGGTGTGGTGGTGGCTAGCATCATCATAGGCATTGCACTGATACTGCGACCTGCTCTGCAGGTGCCCCCACCTGCCGACACGGGCACCAATTTGTATCCGGTCTATGCTTTGCTTACCCAGATGGCTGGTCTGGCGGTTGGCCTGGTGTTGGCATTGTCAGCCATTGTTCTGGCGGTGGCCCTGTTCGACCAGCTGACCGGGCAGATTGATGAACTGGCGGAGTTGCAACGAGGTAACATGGCTGTAGCTGCTATGATGGTGGGCGTGGTTCTCTCTGTCTCGTTGCTGATGTCCGGGGCCATCGAACAGATCATGAAGTGGTTCACGAATGTGATTATGTAGGCGCGTGGGCGACACAGCGGAAGATGCCGGGAGAACTGGTCTCTAATTGGCTGATACCGGCATTTGTTCTCTGGCTCACTCGGCATCGCTGCTGTTCTCAGGCTCATCGTTTCCTTCCAGCAGCGAACGGGCCGCCTCGGCCTTGTCCCGGGGAACCAATACCTCCACCTGCCCCAATCCGTCCAAGGTCAGACCCATCACCGGTCCCAGGCTCTCATATTTGAGTAGCACGGGAATGGCGTTTGCCTCCAGATTGCCTTTCACGATTTCCGCCTGCAAGAGTCCCGACGTGACGCAAACCTGGACCAATGCTGACTGTTTGCCTGTCTTCTTCTTGAATAAGGGCATCGTCACTCCTCTCTTCGAACCGTGGCCATTATACCACACTATGTTGGGATGTTCAGCCTCCGGGAGGCGGCGCGCAAATGTCTGGTCTGTCTGGGGGCAGGTGCCCGGCGTTGACGTAGGTCAGCATGTCAGTGTCCATTCCCGGGACCCCGAAGAAGAGGGTGACAAACATATGTGCCTGGTGCTGATGATGGTTGTCCTCGACAATCAGAATCTGGGTCATGTGTTTTCCCCCTCAACAACGGCGATTCTCAAGGCCGGGCGGCTGCGCCACCACAGCCAGCTGGCCTGGCAGGCGAAGCCGACTGAGAATGCGGCGGCGCCAACGTACAGACCCGTGACGCGGCCCCACGCCACCCCCGCTCCCAGAATCGCGGCGATAGTCAACATGTAAATTGCCACTGCCTCGGTGATGCTCCGAGTGTGCCGAATGTGCACGACTGCGCCCTGGTACCAGCTGCACAAGGCGGTCAGGGCGGCTATTGGCAGTCCTATCCACAGTCCCCGCTGAGCCATCTCAACCAATGGTGGGGCGAGTGCCGACACCCGCCCAAACCAGAAGGCAGATAGGGGCGTAACGCACACGATCACAGACACGAAAAAGGTGAGGGCCACCAGGCCGGTGGTGAAACGGCGCAACCGATTCCTGGCGTCCGGTTGCTCCAGTAGCGCCACCACCACCTCAACGTAGGCGACTGCCGGGCTCTGCATCATGAAGATGAGCCCAAAGAGGATAGGCCACGCGGCCAGGGACGCAAGCGGGTTTGGCAGCCGGCTGAGGGCAGCACTGACCACAGGTTCGATGAACAGTGCCATCATTTGAGTCAGAGCGAGCGGTATGTAGAATCGGGTGAAGGCGCGGAAGGTCAAGGCAGGTTCAACAGGCTTCGCCCATCTGAGCTGATGGCGCAACACCGGTCGTACGCGCCGGCCGATGAAAATCGCTTCGCTGATCCCCCCTGCCACGAGGGCGCTGGCCGCCACCACAACCCCGGGCACAGTTCCTGCCAGATAGCCGGTCGTCAACACCACCACATTGGCGACGAGCCGGATGAGCGTTCCCTGGCCTACCGCCCGCGAGTGGCCGAAGCGGATCAGCACACCCTGATTGAAGCGCCGAAAGGCAATGGACGCCAGCCAGGGCGTCATGATCATCAGACCTACTCGGGCCGGTTCGATTACCTCCTGTGGTGGGCCGATCAGTCCGCTGACCACCAGGTAGTATATGGGAGTGAACGCAACCAGGACGTGCAGGGTGGTTAGCAGTGCCGCCGAGCGCAGCGTGAACCGGCGCACCTTCAGATAGGAGTCCCAGTCTTTGCAGAGTGCGGTGGAGGCGGTCAACAGCATGATAATGGGTGCCCCGATGATCAACATTACCGGCATGGCAACGCTTCCAAAAGCTGCCAGGTTGATCTCCGGGTTGGCCAGTCTAGCCACGAAGGCGCTCTGGAGAGGCAGTTCGACAGCCATCAGCAGCCAGCTGGCGGCCAGCGGCCACCAGGTTTGCCATATGCGGCGTGTGGACAGTGGGGCTGGTGATGAAGCGGCTACCGTCATTCGTCGTTTGGGCTCGTTCTCTGGTGGATCGAGGGAACCACGGACGGATCCTCCACCCAGACGGTCCGCTCATTGCGGTAGGTGACCATACCCGGGTGGCCGCCCCGTATTCGGCGCACGAAGCGGCGTGAAGTGACGTCCACTGCGGTCTGGCTGCCGCCACGGCGGGCTGTCGAGTGGTAGGCGGCGAGCTCTGCTGCCCGCTGGATCAACTCCTCTGGTACCGTCTGTTTCCCGCTCTTGAGAATCACGTGCGCGCCCGGTTGGCCACGCACGTGGAGCCAGAGATCATCAGGTTTGGCCCGTTTGAAGGTCACTTCCTCATTTTGGCGGGCGTTACGGCCTACGTGGATCGTGAATTCACCGATTCTGAAGTGTAATGGACCGGCACTTGGCCCCCGGTGCTTGCGCTGTTTGGGTGCCCAACCGGCAGCGGTCAGTGCGTCGCGCACGGCATCTATGTCAGGACGTGTCTCGGCCAGAGACAGGTCAGTGGACAGTTGCTCCAGGTATGCGCGATCATTTGTGAGTGTCTTCATGCGCGCCGGTATTCTTTTCGCGCCCCGCCGGGCTCTGCCGTACCGGTCGAAGTAGGCCTGAGCGTTCTCGACAGGGGTCAGGGTGGGATCGAGTGAGATGGCACGCTGCCCGCCGGTGTGGTCGGTCAGCGTCACCTGACGGGCGCCGGGCGGTACTTGTCCCTGGTACGCCAAGAGCAATTCACCATTTTGCCTCCAGGCCTTCATCTCATCCTGGTCAACTAGCTGTTCTTGGAGTTGCGCCAGTGCCCTCTCCATACGGTGGGTAGCTGCCTCAATCAGCGCCAGGACCTGCCCGCGGGCGGCTGCGTAGGTGTCGGCTGCCAGGTTCTCGCGGAAGTAACGAGCCATCGCCGTGCTGATGTCTGGGGCTGGCTCGACGCGGCCAAACTGATGAGGGAGATAAGGAGTAAACGCGACTACCCTATCGTCCTCGTCGAGGGCCACGTGAGGTTTCCAGGTGCCATCATCCAGCACCTCAAACAGGTCGGCGACGGCAGCGTTCAGTGAGTCAGGGGAGGCTGCTCCCACGAGACATTGGGGGTCGTGGGTACCACGGGCGGCAATCTCGCGGGCAAGGGTGGGGCTGACCCCTAGCAGCCTGCGGGTCAAGAGATGGTGGAGAGGTTGGTCAGGATCGGCACCAGCCAGCACACCTGCCCAATCAATCTCCAGCGGCGGACGGCGATGCGGCGGCACAGGGGGTGGCTGGTACGGATGCGCCGGCAGCGTTACCCGGTATCGGTTGAGTTGCGGTCCCACGCGTTTCAATGCGTCCAGCACGCACCCGTCGGGCCCCACCAGAACGATGTTGCCGTAACGTTCCATTATCTCAGCCACCAGGCGGCAAGGCCCAGACTCGCCGTCAAAGTGGAAGATCAAGACACGCTCCCACGGTGGCTGCCTGATGTCCACCAGCCGGGCGCCGCGCACCCATTTTCGGAGGAGAAGCAGCAGTGGCGTCTCTCTGTCCACCCCCCGACGCAGTTTGTCCTTTGTCAGTAGCGCCCGGGCGTGCTTTGGGTGGGCGGACAGAAACAGGTAGAAACGTTGCCCTGCGTACAGCTCCAGACCCACTGAGTGGTTGTCTGGCAGCACCACCTGTTGTACTCGGGCACCCAGAAGGGCATCCAGATCGTCTCGTAGGCAAGCCAGCGTCAAGAAGTCAACGTGCATAGGGGTGACATAGATCGGGCAGGCGCATTCTCTGCGCAGCATCTCGTGGGTGCTGAGCTCTCGACCTTCCGGGCAGAGGATCTGGTTGATCTCCTCCAGAAACCCTGCTGCTGGTCGACTGCGGTTCATGACCGGTTACAGCCAATTATAGTGGAACTGCAGGTGATGAGCAAGAACGTATCGATCACCAAGTATGTTTGGTGGCCGTCGAGAGTTCTTGCATCGGGGGTATGCATCGCTACTTGGGTGTGTGCTCGAAACGGCAACGGTGCTGTCGATCCAGCCGTGGTAGTACTTCTTGACCATTGACCAGGGGCCTCTTTTTCGTGTACCATGGAGGCGGTAGACTGGGGGGAACACTGTGCGGGTTTCACGCGCCCTTGGTTCCATCGTGAGGTGTGTTTCAGACACGATAGTGCATTTCCTGGCTGGTTGGCGTGTCTGGACACAGGGGGTCGTGAGCTGATCTGTCTCAAAGGGATGGACTACCAGTGGTGAACCGATACAAGATCATTGCTGCAGCTTTGCTTACGTGCCTGGCGATCGAGCTTTGCCTCGTCACTGTTGTGGTATCTGTGTCATTTCTTGAGGCGAGCAAGAAACGCGTTGTTGCTCAACGGCGGAGGGATGGTGAGCAACTGGCGATGCAGCCAGGTTCCGGCTCACTTGGGGGCGCTGCCTCTACAGTCGCCTTTGCGAGTGCTACGCCAACTCGCACTCGGACTGCTACACCAACTCCCACCAATACGCCACCACCGACAGCGACAGCTACACGGGTCGTGCTTGACACTGTGACACCAACCCCGGCTCCCTCGCCTACCTATACACGTGTTCTGCCAACCAATCCTACCGCAGCCTACACCCCGCCTGGCGCAGGCGAGGACGTTGGCCAGGCGTCGATGGTAACGCCGGCCCCATCCTCGACGCCTGAGACAGCCAAGCCGATGAAGATCATCGAAAGCCAGGCTCACGATACTGAGAACACGTTCTTCGTGATATTTGCCCAGATAACGGGCAACAACGCTCTTCTGCCCGGCTACCGGATCGTCGGCACCCACAGCCCCAGCGGCCTGGCTGTTGAAAGCGCACCGTCTTGCAACCACCTGTGCAAGGCCAGCGGTCCGAAGGTTGTGGATGAGCCGGCATGTGACAGTCGCTGCACACCAGTCGCGTGTACAACGACTGGTCGTCCGGTTCAAGAGGGCAATGTAGTGTTCGAGGCGTTCGCCTACGAGACTGGCGTCTGGTCGCTGGTGGTGGCTGATCCTGAAGGGAATCAGGTCTCGGACGTGTTCCAGATTGAGACAAACTACGAACAGCGCCAATGGTTCTACTATCGCTTCGATCTCCAATAACGTCAGTGATCTGGCTGAGGGCGACTGATCCCGGCAAGGCCCATTTCAGCAGGACCGGAGTGCCCGATGACAGCCCGCGTGCCTGTGATGAACCACGGGGATCATCCGGCTAGGCGGTCAGGATGAGTGTGATCAAGATCGGCACGGCAATGGATATCACTATTCCGCTGAACAGGGACACCATAGCGTACTCCTTGCCAGCCGATTTGATGATGACGGGCAGGGTGGAATCCATAGCGGTCGCACCGCCGCAGGCGATAGGTGCCAGCTTTCCAAACAGGCTGACCAGAAGCGGTGCCAACAACAGGGTAGCAATCTCTCGTATCAGGTTCGAAAGCAAGGCAACCACCCCCAGTGTCTCCCCTCTTGCCTGACTGATGAGCACGCTTGAGAGGCTGTAGTATCCGAATCCAGCTCCCACTGCCAACGAGTCTCTCAGGCCAATCGTTGGCAAGAGAAACGAGACCAATCCCACACCAGCCAGCGTCCCCACGATGATCGACAATGGAATCAGGACGATCTTGATGTTGGTAGCCTTCAGTGCTTGCCAGCTTTTGGCATCGCCTCCAATGCCCACTCCCACCAGCAGCACCAGCAGGTAGACCACGTACAGAGCCGCGTTTGACAACGTCGGGATCTCGGGCAGCAGCGACAGCCGTCCGACGAGTATGCCGGCTCCAAACCATCCCAGAACGATAAGGCTATTCTTCATCGACTGGTCGCTCAAGGGCCAATCTGACGAGCTGGGATGCTAGCACGCTGCCGACAATGGCAGCCGCGGCCAGGACTGCGGCTTGAAATCCCAGGCTGCCAATGTGCTGCAAGATCTGTCGGTTGACGCCCACCGACAGGCCCAGCACGAACAACAACAGGTATATGGTCCACATAGTCAGGCTGTCGGCGAGTGCGATTATTTTGCTCCTATGCCGCAGCGCGTGACCCAGCAAGATGCCCACCGCAAAGAACAGGATGACGGCGACCATTGTGTCAGTTCCCACCTCGATTCTCAGGTTCGGCCTATTCTACTTGATTCTTATGCATATCAAAACCCGGGGAGCTCTCGAATGTGTCGTGGTTGCCGCCGACACCTCGCCGTGCTATACTGGCAGCGACGAGGCCTCCAGCCGGGGACCTGGGTCGGAGACCAGATGCTGAGGGCTGACGACTGCTTGTTCGCGAAAGGTAGTGTGCTCGATGGCTATCAAGATTGTCACCACTGAGGAGATGCAGGGAATCGAAAAGACGGCCGACGCCGGCGGGCTGTCCTTCGAGCAAATGATGGAAAACGCCGGCATGAGGGTAGCTGAGGCCATTGACGAGTACGCAGGGGCTGATGCCGCACGGGTGCTGGTATTGGTGGGACCAGGCAACAACGGTGGTGACGGGTTGGTGGTTGCTCGTCACCTGTTGGACAAGGGAGCTACAGTTCACATCTACGTCTGGAAGCGGGAGACGGAAGGGGACAAGAACTGGGATCTGGCCGCCGAAGCCGGTATTCCGGTCACGCACATGGCTGATGACCGGCGCCTGAGAATCCTGCGACAGATGCTGGAAGAGGTTGACATCGTGGTGGATTCCCTGTTGGGGACTGGCATGGTGCGCCCCATCAAGGGAGACCTGAAGAAGCTGCTGAGCATCACGGGAGAGGGCATTGCCGAGCGGCGGCGTCCCGCCGAGGTCGATCTGTGTATGCCGGCCGAGGGATGGGTGGACGTGGTCCGGCCAATGGTGGTGGCGGTGGACGTGCCCACGGGTCTCAACAGCGACACCGGTGCTCTGGATCCGGCCACGCTGGCCGCCGATTTGACGGTAACGCTCGCAGCTGTCAAGCGGGGACACATCCTCTCCCCGGGCGCAGCTGCCGTGGGCAGACTCGTGATAGGCGACATCGGCGTCCCGGACGATCTGTACCTTGACGTGAAGCCCGAAATGGCGACACCAGCTTTGGTGGCCGGCTTGCTGCCTGCGCGACCGGTCGATGCCAATAAGGGCACCTTCGGCCGGGCATTGGTGGTGGCTGGCTCGGTCAACTACACTGGCGCGGCTTATCTGGCAGCGACATCGGCCATCAGAGTGGGCACCGGCCTGGTGACTT
>JAUVRU010000222.1 GCA_030597485.1 Anaerolineae bacterium | reverse complement strand
GGCTGGGCCCAATTGAGGTGGAGGCGAAGGTGGGAAACGGCGTAGCAGTGGCAAGAGCCGACAGAACTCCCCCAAGGCGGCAAGCTGCCAACGCAGACACGCCCAAGGCCGCCCCAGCGCCGGTCAAGAAATGGCGACGACTCAGTTTGGGGGTAGGTCGGCTATCGCTCATTCACCCATAGTAGCATGGGAGAGGAGAATGTCAAGCACGCCACGCAGACTGGGTCTGTCCAGAATTCTAGGCAGACTTCCGAAGTTTCGAAGACTTCGGAAGTGTCTTGTCCCTTCCTGACCGTTGCCGGCGCACGTCTCACCCTCTGGTACGGTCCGGCATAAGTTCTGCGGTAGTCAATCGCTCGCCAAGGATTGCCAAATCCTGGCCTTATGCGCTGTAGACGGGGATTTGGCAATCCCCTTTGAGCAAGAATAGACGTCACAACTACCGAAAGACCTCCGCCGAGAAGTGATGGCGTTGCCGGCGTACGTCTCACCTCAAAGAATCGGCCACCTTGCCCAGCACTGATGGATCGGAGAATATGGCGCTGTCTACCTGGACTGCCACAGCACCAGCGTCCAGGAAGGTGCGGGCGTCGGCAATGTTGTGGATGCCGCCGCAGCCAATCAGGGGCACATCCACTTGAGAGCGCACATCAAGGAGGATGGGCAAGACCAGAGCGTGCACTGCCGGGCCGTACAGATAACCGGTGACAACTTGCCCTGACGAGTGGCGAGCCGCTGCCACCGGAGGAGCGGCGACCACCAAGGCATCGGCTCCCATCTCCACACAGGCAGGTGACGTGTCGACAGCCTGGGCCAAGGGCAATCTGACCAGCAGGGGCAGCTCGCTTTGCCGGGCAGCTGCCACCAGTCTGGCTGCTTCAGCCGGGGAGGCATTATCGGGCAGGTCAATCTCCAGGGCAGCCACGACCCCGGTCCCCTCCAGGGCGCCGACGGTGCGGGCTATGTCCGCCAGCGCGTCGGGCGCCAGGTGGACGATGACGGGCACACCAATCCGCTTCCAGGCAGCCGCGTGACGCTGTATGACACGTCGCACTCCCGGATTCTGATCGCCCGTGTTCAGCACAAAGCCCCACGATGTTTCCACCAGCCGAGGCTGCGAAGTGCCTCGCCGGGGCCGCAGGCTAACCGGGTTGGTGACGACTGCCCCCAGGCAACCGACATCCACCAGTCCCGCATATTCTGTCCCGTAGCCAAAGCAACCGGCAGCGGGCATAAGCGGCCCGGAGAGCGACAGGCCGACCTTGTGGTAGGGAGCCAGTTCAATCATGAGGGCTCCTGCCCCTGAGCAGACCGGGCCAGTTCGGCTTCCAGATCGGGCAAATCGAACGCTGGCCCTTCCCGACAGGCCAGGCGAGAGCCGCGCCCACCCTCCACCGCGCACGATTGGCAGGCTCCCACCCCACAGGCCAGAGGCACATCCGTCAGCAGGACCTGAGCGAAGCTGTCCCCCATCGGCCGCAGACGCTGACTATCCCTGTGCAAAGCGCGGTACAGGTCACGAGATCCCACGGCAGCGACGCGGTCAGCCCACGGCAGGAAATCCGGGAACAGGTCTGATACGTGCCCCCGCCGGCCCAACGAGCCGTCGGTCGTCGCCACCTGCAGCTCGACAGCAGCCGGTAACACGCGGGAAGGGAAGACCGCTACCGAGTGGGTAGCGCCAGTCACCAGGGTGACTTCTGCACCGACCGCCAGAGCCCGCTCCATCAACGGCAACAGCGGCCCAACATCAACCGCGGTTTCGCCCAGCAACAACCAACGTTGACCACTGCCAGGAACGGCAAAACCCCGGCCCAGGGGGCCGATCAAATCGAGGGAATCACCCACGGCGCGCGAGGCCAGCCAGGCCACAAATGGATCTGGCCCTGCCTTCACCAAGAAGGAAAGCCCTTCAGGCACGATGCGGGCAGGGAACAGCGGACGTCGCAGGCAGGTTGGGCCAGCGACCAAGAAGAACTGACCCGGTCCCGCGATTTCGGCGAGATCGGGAGCGGTCACCTGAATCTCCCACACCGCGGGGATCAGCGTGCGCCGACGGGCGATTAGAGCTGCCCCCTGTTTCATCGTTGTCTCATGTAGCCTGGGCTGGAAGACGAGGAGTCATCTGAAATGCCTGATCGACCGCAAGGCCAAATGAGAGGGCGGAAGTGGTCCGGCACCATCCTCTTGCCTCTCCTGGGGAATTCGTGTATGCCCTTCGCGCGGGGCGGGCTCACTCCCCGACTTGCCCCGGGGAATCAGGTTGTTCCTGAGCGTGCAGGCTGGAGGCGTGGGCGTAGAGCTCCGCGTATTTCTTGGCAGAGGTTTGCCAGGAGAAGTCTTGTTGCATACAGCGGGCCTGCAGTCGGCGCCAGATTTCCCGGTGCCGGTGAGTTTCCACTGCGCGCACCATCGCCGTGTAGAGCGACATCGCCTCATAACTCTCGAAAACGAAGCCAGTGCCCTGGTCAGTCGCGGGGTCATAGTCGCTCACCGTGTCAGCCAAACCGCCTACGGCACGCACCAGAGGGACGCTGCCATAGCGCATAGCGATCATCTGTCCCAAACCGCAAGGCTCAAAGCGAGACGGCATGAGGAAGATGTCGGCACCGGCGTAGATGCGATGGCTGAGAGAGGCATTGAAGGTAAGAAACACGCCGGCCTGGTGAGGATATCGCCGGGCCAGATCGAGAAAGAACTCGTGATACCGCTGCTCACCGGTACCCAGCAACACGAACTGTATGCCCAGGTGCTGCAGCATAGGCTCCACCATAGGCACGATCAGATCGAAACCCTTCTGATCAACCAGACGAGCGATGATGCCCACCACTGGCGTTTGCACGTCCTGGTGCAGGCCAGCCTCCTGCTGCAAGGCCAGTTTGTCCCTCGACCGCAGGTCTAGCGTCTCCACAGTGTAGGCAGTGTCCAGATGCGGATCGGCGGCCGGGTTGAACTCATCCACGTCAATGCCATTGAGAATGCCAAACAGCCGCTCCTGTCGGCTGCGCAGCAGCGAGTCCATCTGCTCACCATACTCAGGTGTAAGGATCTCGCGGGCGTAGGTGGGACTGACGGTGTTGATCACGTCGGCATAGGCGATACCCCGCGACATGAAATCCACCACTTGATTGGCATCCGTCCCTTCAGGGCTGGCAACAAACTCATATTCGGCAATGCCGGCGATCTCAAGCACTCGATGCCCGAAGATACCGCGATAACCCAGGCTGTGAATGGTGTAGACGCTGGCCGTATCCGCAAAGAAAGGATCATTGGCGTATACGGTCTTGAGCCAGTTAGGAACCAGCGCGGTATGCCAGTCGTGGCAGTGAATAACGTCGGGCTGCCATCCCAAATGCCGCATTCCTTCCATCGCGCCCCGACAGAAAAAGACGAAACGTTCGGCATCGTCGGGATACATGTAAATGCCGTCACGGTCGAAGTAGCGGGCATTCTCAATCAGGTAGACCGGTACGTTGTTGGCCAACGTCGCCTGCATCAGCTCGGCTGGCTCGGTGCGGCTGTCCATAGGGACGGGGAAGGAACCAGGCACAGGTGTTATGTGGAACCTATCCGGGCGAATGCGCCCATAGCGGGGCATGGCCACCCGGATGTCGTGCCCCAGTTCGCGTATGGCTGGAGGTAATGACCCGGTCACGTCGGCCAGTCCCCCCGTCTTCGCGAAGGGGACCACCTCGGCCGCCAACAACAAGATCTTCAACGAAGTCCCGTCCTCCGTGGTTGCTCTATGATGTAGTTCTCAGATGGCGGAAAAGATTTCTTGAGTCCTCAAGGAGCGTTCGCTCTTTGCTTATCCTCGTATACCTTCGTGGAGATGCTCACCTGGCTGTGACGTCACGATAAGACTGGTCGCCGAAGGCTGACCGCAGACCGCTGATCGCTTTCACCTACCGCCATGCGTCGATCAGCGGTGGCAGATCGCTGAGCGTGTTGATGGTCGCGTCGGGGATGATGGTTTCCCGATGTTCGTGGTTTGACAGAGACTCGTCGGCGGTGATGAGCACGCCTGGCATGCCGGTATTGTGGGCGCCCAAGATGTCAGCATTCAGCGTATCTCCGACCATGAGAACAGAAGTGGCCGGCAGATTCCACCTGGACAGAACTAAATCGAAGGGCTCACGCAGGGGTTTTCGACATCCCAGATTGGCGGAGGCAAAGACCGGTGACAGCCAGGGACGCAGCTCCAACCGATTGACCAGGCGCTGGATGAGGGCATCGTCGGTGGCGTTGGAGAGAAGGCCAAGCCGACATCCCTGCTGGGACAGGCGCTTGAGCGTCGCCTTGGCGTCTGGATAGGGCTTCCAGGCAGCCTCTTCCGGTCCGAAGTATACGCGGACGGCCTCTGGCACCAACGCGAACGCCTCGGGTGGCGCTTCTGCCTCCCGCAACGCGGTCCACATAGACGGAGAGCAAGTCACCTCGCGGCCGCCCCTGGTGGCCTGTATCCATCCGGCCCGGCGTGCAGCCTTGAAAGCGTCCACCAGCATCGCTTCATCGATCTGGACCCGCTTGCGACGAAAGAAAGCGGCCATGTTGACCGTTCCCTGATGGGCCTTCTCGTCCCAATCACCGTCGAAATACATCAACGTGCCGCCCAGATCAAAGATGATTCCGCGTATCCTGTTGTCCAATCCCTGATTCCTTGTGTCCATCAAATAGCAGTGTAGGGGTGCAGCCTGACGCCACACCTCTGCAGACAAAATGCTCTCCGGAGTATATCAGGACTCCACTGAAAAAAGCGAAGATTTACCGCACACCTGCCCCCACCTGCACTCACCTGCACTTACGCTGGGCGCAAGCGCGGTGCAAGTGCGCGCTGCCGCGCAGCGGCGGTGCCGGGGGGAGCACGCAGAGTCCGCAGAGATTTCATAAGGTTTTCTCCCTGGCCTTCCGGCAGCCCGTCCTGGCTCCGCCACGCGGGCCAGGGGACAGGCTGCGATCTCAGCGTTCTCCCTGGCCCGCTGGCGCGAGCCACCT
>JAUVRU010000086.1 GCA_030597485.1 Anaerolineae bacterium | reverse complement strand
TTTTCGAGCAGCATCGGAACCTATGGGTTAGACATCCAGGAAAAGGTCATTGATGATCATACGCTTCAACGTCCCCAGCTCTTCTACGGCGCTACCAAGTTGTTTTGTGAGGATATGGGGCTTTTCTACAAACGGAAATACAATCTGGATCTCAGATGTGTGCGCTACCCTGGCATTGTGGGGCCAGGGGTCAAGACCCCTGGAGTTGGTCAATTCACCTCCTGGGTGATTGAGAAGTGCGCCAAGGGAAATCCGTTTACGATCTGGGTGAAGCCTGAAACCAAGATCCCTGTTCTGTATGTCAAAGATGCTGCCCGAGCGGTAGTAGAGCTGAAGGAGGCGCCCCTCGAAAACATCAAGACGGTCAACTATCTTCTGGCCGGCGTAGTTCCGATCGCCACGGCTGGGGAGTTGGCCGACTTTGTGAGAGCCAAGGTGCCTGGGGCTCAGATTGATTTCAAGCCTGATTTGGAGCTGCAAAAAATCCTGGATAAGCTGCTTTTGCCACTAGATGATAGCGATGCTCAGAAGGAGTGGAACTGGAAACCTGAGTACGACCAGGAGCGAATCGTTGACGATTTCCTTCAAGAACTCAGGCAAAGTCCGCAGCGTTACGTTTAAGTTAAGCTCTACCTCAAAACGAGAACACTATTGCCCCGGTGGGCAGTGGGAGGCTGAACGGTAGTTCAAAAGCGGTCAAGGGCGTCGCACAGGTCAGTAGGCAGGCGCTCACTGGTGAGTTCTGGCAGAGGGCGGCAGGTCATCAGGTGGCGGGGCTGCCTAACCAGCGCATCAAGCCGACCACGCTGTCGAAGTCCCTTCTGAGGTCTGTTTCGTTGTTGGTACGTTTTGGTTCACGTTTGTTGTCACTGCGATAGCCGCGTGGCGGCATATGCGCCATCCGTTAGGCGGCTGAGCGCCGAATCGCAGATGGAATAGTGAGTCAATCCTCTATGAACCGGAAACTCCTCGTCGTTGGTATAGCACTGGGTGTCGGGGCTCTTCACTTCCTAACAGGCCCGGGGTATCGCGGTCCGTTGCCGGTTCTTGTCAATGGCTACCTGATCGACATCCTGCTCCCATTCGCCATGTATCTGGTCTTGGGTGTTGCCGATCAGGCGCTTCTCCGCTCCGATATCGCCAGGGGCATTCTGGTGTTCGGCACTGGTGCGGTCACGGAGACGTTGCAGTATTTTGGAGTTCCAATCTGTGGCCAAACGTTCGACCTGCTGGACTACCCAATGTGCGCACTTGGGATCGGGCTCGCGGTTGTGTTCGAGAGAGTGGTGTTGTCAAGGATGTGAGCAGGGGCTCCTTCTCGACCGGGCAATGGCGCACGATAGGTATCTGGTAATCAGCGGCCTAACAACCGCTGCACCCGACTTGGCTAATCGGCGGCGACTTCGACTGTACCAAGCCTGAGGAGGTGACGAACGGCGACGGTCACACGCCAGACCTGCCAAGCGGGTGAGCTGGTCCATTGACGTGGAAGAATGCTTGTCAAGAAGTCATGGGTAGAGAGAGATCAATGGACACTTCCAGCCGTGGCGAACAACGTTTTTGGGAGAATTGTGCGATCTGGAAAGAGGCTGATCAGAAGTACCATATCACGAACGACTGCTGGCTGGCACCTGTCGCATTGCGCTACAGGTGCGGCAACGGGTATACCTATATCCCGGTATCTACACCGTCCCAGTGTCCAGGGAGGGACAAGCCGACCAGACGCATCGCTATGCGGAAGAGAGGGTCGGGAAACAGGCCCAGCCCGACAGTAAGCAGTCCCAGAAGCACCAGCAGAGCAGTTGCCAGCCAGGCAGCGTTGGGCCGCCAGAGGCGTGCTGTTTCTGCTGGTGTTGTCAACAGGATCTTCAGCGCGCGCAGGTATGCGATCGCCACTCCGACACCGGAAGCCACCACCAACCACACCCAGCGCGGGTGGGCTTGGGCCAGGTCGTGGAGAAGGACCCAGCGAGCAGGGAACCCAGCGGTCAATGGCAGACCAGCCAGGGTGAAGCCTCCCAGCATCAGGCCGGTGACAGCCAGCGGCAGCCGACCGGCTGCGCCCTGCAGTCCCGCGAAGGCATCATCTCCCACCCGATGCCGAATAACCGCCGTGGCTATCCCCACCAGCGCCAATCCCAACACCCACGTCACCGCCCCAGAGTAGGTAGCCAGGCCGCCGTCCGATCCCCGCACAGCAAGGGCAACCAGCAGGCAACCCAGGCCGAACAGGGCGGAATAACCCATCACTGAACGCAGGCTGCGCTGAACGCTGGTCAGCGTCCCCCCCAGGGCTACAGACGCCAGCCCCGCCAGCAGTAACAGCCTGCTCGCCTCCGCTGGCCACGCGAACCACGATGCCTCAGCCAGCACGTGCGACAACGTGACCAACGCTACCAGTGGAAATCCCACCAAGACGAAAACAGCCGCCAGGGGAGGCGCTTCAGCACCCACCGCCGTCAGCCAGCCATACATGGGCACGGCAGCCAACCAAATTGACAGCCCCGTGGCCAAAAAAACGGCCGCATGTCTCAGATAGATGGCATGTTCCACGTCTTCTCGGTACAGGTCAACGCGCCAGGCGGCTAGCAGGAAAAAAGGAAGGGCTATGAACATCATGACCAGGAAACGCCACGCAGCCCGAGTGGAGATGGTTTGCTCTCCCTGGATCACCGGAACGCAGGTAACAGCGGCCAATGTCAGAGCGAGGGCTGTGATGGCCAGGTGACGCGACATCCCCGCTATCGCGAACAACGCGAGCACGACCAGCCCAAGAGGGGCAAAATAGGAACCCTGTCCCAACCGGTGGCTGGCCAGGAACATAACGGCTGACGTCACAAAGAGCAGTGCCAGAACCTGCTGCGTAAGGGGATCGAGCAGAAAAGCTCGTCCCATCAGGCGCATCATGTTGGTGGGAGGCAGGCTCCAGGCAAGCAAACCGGTCAGCAGCGATACCGTCGCAGCCACATACGTCCCGGCTGACCAGCGGCGGGTAAGGTAGACTACGGGTGTTGCCGCTATCGGCAGAATCACCAACCACAGGGGGGGCTCGATCATAAGTCTTCTTCCATTGTGCCCACGCCCTTGACGACGGCCAAGAAGGCAATTGCCAGAGCTAGCAATAAGTTGACGACTGCCCACAACCAGGCCACCACCAGGCTGTGCTCAAGCGGCGTGTATAGCAGGTCGAAGCCAGTGAGCAGAGTCAACAGCCCAAGTCCCCCCTTGAGCGGCTCCTCCGTTAGCATGAGGATAAGAAGGCCGATGAGGATCAACCAGTAGCAACCAAGGCCAACGTCAGGCGGAATCGTTGGCAGGGGATAAGTCTGGTTGAGCACAACTGCCAACATCAGCACGAGTGTCACCGCCAGTATCCTGAACGGCAAGTTCACGCGAAAGACGTAGTACCCGGTGCTGTCCCCATGCCCGGCTCGAATCGAGCGCGGGGTGGCACGCTGCGACGAAAGCAGATTCCAGCCAGACTGGCGGGCCGCCAGGTACAACATAGGGCAGATCAGGGCGCCCATCAGGATTTTGATCAGGGCAAGTTCCGGCAGCACCAACCGTGACAGAATGTATCCAGTCACAACGTATTGCCCCAACAGCGCTAGCAGTGACACGCGCCAGTCCCGTACCAGCGCGATTAGCCCAGCAGTAACAAATAACCCCAAGACCGCCAGTTCGTGGGTGATGAATTGAAGCTGATAGAGAACGTCACGCAGTGTGGGCAAGTGTGATCCTCAATGCGAAATATCGGAAGGATAGAATGCGATCAGCAGTCCTATGCATACTGCCAGCAGTATCGCCCAGGCCAGATAATGCTCACCTTCGATGATCGCTCTGACGCGAAGCAGGACTCTGCTGAGCGTATCTAGTGCCCGGGCCACGCATCGCGCCAACCAGCCCAGCCGCAACCATCCCATCAAGTCCAGCCGCCAGGGCAGCAGCGCATTCAACAGCCAGCGGCGCCCATACCCTAGAAAGAGCGCCCAAAGCACCGGACCGGCCAATCCCACCCATGCGCCAATGGCGCTCGGCATAGCGAATACGGCAACAGACTGAGGTGGCACCAGGAGTGACATAAGACGCGGCCCGACGACCGGCACGAGAAAGGGAACGGCCGCCAGGGTGGCACCCAATGGATGCCAGATTCCAGTTTTTCTGGGAGACGCGTCGTGAAACAGGAGCTGCCAATAGCGGTAGAGTACCGACAACGCAGCGCCTTCGGCGATGACGACCAATGCGAGTACGCCCAGCGCACCGGCTGCCCAGGTTGTCTGGTAGAGAGCGCCACGCCCCAGCCACCCCAGTGTCAGGGGAGCGCCCGCCAGTGACAGCGTCGCCAGGAATGGCGGCACGTAGGCCCATATCCGCCCCGCGGGACAGCGTGCGGGACTTCGCCCCGCGGGCGGGACAGAACGAGGCCAGCTGAGAGGTCCCAGCCGGGGTGAGGTCAGCGCCAGAGCGACCAGGCCAAGCAGTATACTTGAGGCCGCCGCCACAGCGCCCTGGCTTTCTCCGCCTGCTGCCGCCATCACCAGCACCCCGCCCGCCAGCGTGTGAGCGGCGTGGGCCAGCGATCTTTCCCGGTCGGGTTCCAGCCACGCCAGCGTGCCGTGGAGGACTGTGGTTGCCAGCGCAAGCCACACTACCCAATGGGCGACACCTGTAGGGATCAGATAAAGGCCGACCAACAGATTGATGGTGACCCACCCCAGGCGCAATGAGGGCACGGCCCCCGGGAATTCGTCCGACTCGAGAACAGGATACAGGCCCAGGCGCAACCAGATCAGCAGGGTAAACACGCCGCCCAGTGCGAGCGGGCCGGTCGTGGGCACGTCGACGCCCTGGGACAGGCCCAGCACGGCGGCACTGGAAAGAACACCCAACAGCAATCGCCCGACTGCCCTGCCAGGCTGTTGGTGGGACAGCATGAACAGTGCAGCAGTTCCGTCAAAAAGAAACAGGGAAAAGGCCAGCGTCCGGTAGGTGCCGGCCAGCAGCAGTCCGTAGGCTGCGGCCGCCATCACGAACAGGGCTGCCAGACTCAAGGGGGGCGTTCGATCTGCGGTTTCTCGTCCCGCCAGCACGATCGCCAGCAGCGATAACATCAACACCCAGACAAGCGGCTCAGAAGCGGGGAAGCGTGAGACCAAAACTGGCTCGCCCAGCCACTCTGCCAACACGTGTATCTGGGTGACACTCTGGGATCCCGGCAGCAGGTCAGCGGCCAAACGATTGTCACTGGCAGCAATGGCCAGCCCCAATACGGATACGACAGCTATGCCCACCGCCAACCAGTGGCGACGGGATTCCTGACCAGAGCCCGTGGCCAGGGGCAACAAAGCTCCGGCCAACAGCACGTAGGCTGGCATAAGGGGGGAAACTGCAAGTACGAACATCCGGTGACCTCAGCGGCCTATTTTACTACCCATTTTTCCTATTTGCAAAATTCCGGAAACGTGCTATAGTGTTATGTAACGTTGCGTTGTGGGAATGTATCCTGCTGTCATGGCGAGATAACCCTATGACAGGCTTACGGAAAGTGGTTCTACTGCGTTGTCGGGCAGAAAGGGAAGTATGACCTCGATTGTCCTGGCCTCTGCTTCTCCACGCCGACGAGAGCTGTTTGGATTGTTGGGCCTCCCCTTTGTCGTGCGAAGCGTAGATGTGGATGAGATTCCCCGCTCCGGCGAATCACCCCAGATGCTGGTCGCCCGGCTCAGCGGCACCAAGGCGGCCGTCGCCCGCAGTGATCTGGTGCAGTCTGATGAGGTCCTGGGCAGTAGGGGCGATTCGCGAATCGCCCCTACGGTGGTGGTGGCGGCGGACACGGTCGTGGTTCTCGGTGAGGAGATCCTGGGCAAACCAGAGGACGCTGCTCACGCTGCCCAAATGCTCCAGCGCTTGCGTGGTCGTTCACACCAGGTGTGCACCGCGGTTGCGGTGGTCGAGGCTGCCAGCGGCCGGGCGACCATCCGTCTCAACACCACCGATGTGTGGATGCGGGATTACAGCGACGCCGAAATGGAGACGTACATCAACAGCGGCGATCCACTGGACAAGACCGGCGCCTATGCCATTCAGCATTCCGGCTTCCAGCCCGTGGACCGAATTGAAGGTTGTTTCACTGGCGTAGTGGGTTTGCCATTAGAAGCCCTGGTCAAAGGCCTCGCCCATTTTGAAGTTGTGCCGCCGGTGGACGTGCCAGCCGTCTGCCGGAAGTGGACTGGGCACGATTGTTGTATGGAGGACGGGTAGGATCGGACTGGCTGAGCTTGTGTGAGGACTCGTCACCAGGACTGCCAGTCCTACTCAGGGCAGATACACGCGCAGCATCGTCGTCGGAACAGCGGACCTGACCGAGAACCCACCAAGGCAGGCCGGCACCAGGCAGAAGCGGATGGTGGGAAGCGAGATGGAGCCATCAGCCCAACTGAGCCGGGCCTGCCCGTCAATCGTGCCCCAGATTTCGAACGTCTTCCCCTCAGTGCACCCGGCATAGGTCGCCCCGCTTTCCAACGACAAACTTTCCACAACGAAATACTGGCAGCGAGTGAGTTCATAACGGGCGATACCCTCGTGAGTCCCTGCCAGCATGGGTGTGATGGGGCCAGGTGGATCTTGTTGGAAGTCTATCACCTCCATCGCCTTCCTTATGTGCAACGGCCGGGGCTGACCGTCCGTCCCCATCCGACCCCAGTCGTAGACCCGGTAGGTCGTATCCGAGTTTTGCAGCACTTCCGCAATGACCAGACCTTCAAGTGCGGCGTGTACCGTACCCGGCGAAATGAGAAAGGCGTCACCTGCCTTGACGGGTAGGTAATTCAGGCATTCCTCCAGCCTTTCGTCTGCTACTGCCTGGCGAAATGTCGCCAGTGTGACCCCTGGTCGCAGTCCCATGATGAGCTGGGCTCCCGGCCGAGCGCGCAAGATATACCACATCTCTGTCTTGCCTAGCTCCCCATCTTCGTGAGCCATAGCGTAATCGTCGGGGGGATGGACCTGCACTGACAATCGTCTCTCGACATCAAGCAATTTGATCATCAGAGGGAATTTGGAGTGTTCCAGTGACAGATCGACGCCGTAGGATTCCAGCACCTCCGGCAGTGGCTTTCCCCGCAGTGGCCCGGAATCCACGACCGTGGACGCGGTGGGATGGCCGGAGATCTCCCAGCTTTCAGCAGTGGGTCCGGGAGGCAGAGACCGGCCGTACAGCCTTTCGAGGTTACGTCCACCCCAGATGTAATCACGCAGCGCCGGAGTGAAGGTCAGGGGGTATAACACTGGTAGAC
>JAUVRU010000448.1 GCA_030597485.1 Anaerolineae bacterium | reverse complement strand
GTCTGGCTGGCGTTCACGTGGTTGCGGCGGCTGATGGGCTAGCCGCCGCCCCGCGCCGGCCTGGGCGGTAGCCGCATGTGGTTGGCCGTACCGGTCGGGTTCCTCCTGTTTGCCGGCCTGGCCACTGCTTACAACTATTACTTCGTGTTTGCCAACACGCAGGACCAATCGAGGGGCCAATCGTTGTCCATTGCCGGCTACCTCAAGGGCCAGGGCAATCAGCTGACACTGACGCCAAACAGATTCTATGCCAACCCGGCCGTCAACTTCCTGTTACAGGGGCACTATCCCACCCTGACCAGTATCGACTATGACGAGTTGCGCTCACTGCTGAACTCAAGAGAGAAGCGAGCGCAGCCAGTCTACCTCTTGCCCCATCGGTCAACGTCTCAATCGGCCTTCACGCTGCTCGTTCCCGCGGCCGATGGCAAGGGAACAGGCTATCTGCTCCCCCAGCTGTCCCCCGCGCAGGAGGAGGCCCTGTCGCAACACACGAGGGCGATACCTCCCCTATCCAGCGTGCCCGACAGCGAGCAGGAGCCGATGGCTCAGGTGTACCCTTTGGGCGCTGACGTTCTCTTCTGGCCCCAAGCGCCGCTGCCAGTGGAATCGGCCTACGCCAACTTCGGCCATGACGTCCTGCTGACGGGCTACCATGTCGAGCCAGACGTTGTTGAACCCGGTCAACCGGTTACGCTCTTCCTGCGGTGGCAGGCCCTGGATCGTGTTGACGGAGACCACGATCTGTTCATCCACCTCTTCGACCTGACAACCGAGCAGCGCTACGGCCAGATGAACGCCTCGCTGGGCAGCACAGTCCTGTTACCCACCCACCGTTGGCCGGCCGGCCTGACCGTACGCGACCGGCACCAGTTCAAGTTGCCTCCCACAGCGCCGGAAGGGGTGTATCGCTTTGAGCTGGGCCTGTATCACCGTTCCTCCCAGCAGCGATTGCCGGTGATCATCGGCGAAGAGGGCCAGGCGACCGGTGACAGCATCATCCTGGGCAAGTTCCGTCTCCAGTCAGAATCGCCCTCACCCCCACAGCAGGCGCTGCGCTATGAGTTCGACGACGGCATTGTATTGATTGGAATTGATGTGGCCTCCGTTCCTGGGGAAGAGGGGGAAGCTCGGTTCACCCTGCATTGGCAGGCCACTGGCCCCATCTCCCAGGACTACACGGTGTTCACCCACCTGGTGGATAGCCGGGACAACCTGATCGCCCAGCGGGACAACGTGCCCCAGAATGGCAGGTACCCCACATCGCTGTGGAGTCCGGGCGAGATCGTGCTGGATCCCTACATCCTTCACCTGCCCCCTGACCTGCTGCCGGGCCGCTACACGCTGCGAGTGGGTCTGTACCACCCCCAGCCCGGGCAGCGCCTGTCGGTACAGAACGGGGCGATGGCCTACGTCGAGTTGCCGCTTGCGGAATAGTGGGTTGGTGTGTATTATCGGGTGTCTGGTGAAACCCGCGACGTTGGCACAGGCATTGCGCCATCTGCCTGGGGCTGGATAAGGAGATTATCGATCGTTGGAAGTCAGCCTGATTCGTAAGCATCTGCTCTGGGTAATCCTGATCGCCCTGCTGGCGGCCGTGGCCTATACGGCCAGCAGTACCCGGCAGCCCGATCACACGTCCGACGACACCACCCATTTCATCACCATGGTTGCCAAGGAGATGGACCCCAGCCTGTATGCCAGCGACTACTATTTCGCCGACGACACCTTCTTTCGCTTCTACATTCCCTGGTATCGCCTGATCCTGGCAAAGCTGTGGCACCTGACCGGCAGCTTTGGCATGGCGCTGGTCTACGTGGTGCCCATCACCGTCACCCTTTACGTGCTGGGCATGACCCTGCTGCTCACCCGCTTCTCTGGATGGGTGTGGGTGGCGCTGGGGTTGGCAGTGATGTCTACCGCGTATCGAAGCGTGATGGCATATGGGATCTGGGGGGTAGCCGGCTCATACTTGATGCTGCCCCGCACCCTGTACACAGCGGTGGTGCCCATCCTCTTCTGGTTGATGTTCCGCTGGCTGTCATCACCCTCGTTGAAGCTGTCCATCGTGACCGGTGCCTGCATGGGGCTGGCGGCCAACGCGCATCCCACCTCCGGCCTGTTTCTGGTGTGGTTTGCCATCGGTCTCTTCCTGCTGACTCCCGGCCACAGCTGGCGCCAGGGAGTCCACCTGTTGGCATTATTGGCGGCCGCCTTGATCTGCGCGCTGCCAGTCGTGATAACCATCCTGAGCAATTTCGGGCAGCCGGTGCCGGCGGAGGTGTCTTTCCAGGCTTTCAGCCGCATCGTGATGGAACGCATCGGTGTCCCCTTTCACCCTCAGGTTTTCAACTTCGACCTGATCGGCGTCTCCCTGGAACGGCCGGGGCTCGACTATCTGGTGTGGGCCTACCTGGCGATAACGGCAGTGTTGGGGGCGCTCTTTGTGGCGAAGCGCCGGTGGCTGGTGAAACAGGCCCGCCTCGTCTGGTTGGCAGCTGGCCTTCTTATCCTGTCCTACGCCTTCATGGTGGCCCTTTTCAACGAGACCCTTCTCTTCGCAATCGTCGGACTTTACATAATCTATCGCTATTTCCGGCCTCCCATCAGAGACCTCGATTGGTGGGCCTTGGGTTTGATGTTCCTGGTCGTTCTGCTGACCTTTGTGGGCTACTACGTGATGGCCTGGGTCTGGAAGGCGCTTGAGTGGTGGGGGTTCACCTCGCTCCTGTTCGAGCTGCCGCGCGGGGCCCGGTACGTGTATGTGCCTGTCTTTCTCCTGTGCGCCCGCGCCGCGGCGGCCTGGATACCCGAGATGGGGAGAGGCGGCGAGTGGCTGCGGGGGCTAGGCCGGCGGAAGCAACCGGTGTCAGATACGGCCGCTGCCACGGTGCTGGATGAACCTGCCCTGGCCCTAGCGTTCGGCCTTGTGTTTGCGGTGGGACGCCATTTCTCCCATACCGGTCCCGGCGCTGCCGTTGGGGTGGGGGCATTCTTTGTGGCGGTCATCTTGATGGGATATGGGTTCCACGTCGTGAACAGACTGGTCGCCAGACCGTGGCCGGTGGTGGCAGCACTGGTGATTCTGATAGTGGTCTTCTTCACCCCAGTCGGGTCTGGCGTGCAGGCCTACAGCCCCTTGCCGGTGCCGGTGATCGGGCCGTCTGCCGCCCAACCTGAGG
>JAUVRU010000375.1 GCA_030597485.1 Anaerolineae bacterium | reverse complement strand
GGTCATTGAGATCGCTGGTAGCCAAACGCCCGCCATCGAGCTGGACCATAGGGCGCAAATCGGGTGGAATGACGGGCAAGACAGTAAAAATCCTCCACTCCGGCCGGTTACCGCTCTTGCGCAGCGACTCGACGACGCCCAATCGTTTCACCGACTTCTTGCGAACTTGTTTTGACCGTGTGCTGCGAATCTGGGTGCGCAGCTCCCGAGTCATCTTGCTAAGGTCCAAATCAACGCAAATGTCACGGAGTGCCTCAGCGCCCATCCCGGCCTCAAATATATGTCCCCAATGATCGGCCAACTCCCTGTACTGAGCCTCGCTAAGGAACTGCATCTGCTGAATGCTCAAGATCTCCGCCCGCTGCTCCTCCAACTGAGCAACCATCTCACCCAGCTCCCTTTCGGTTTTCTCACGCAGCTCGTCAGCCTCCTGGGCACCAGCGAAGCGCACGCGCTCGATCTCCGCCTCAATCAGCTCACGCTCGTGCGCCAGGTCCTTCTCAATGGCAGACTTGATGTCGTTGAGCCGGGCCTCAACCAGATCGTTCAGCGCGCTCAGCTGATCCTGGTTCACGGTCTCGCCCTGTTCCACTACGACCACGCCACTTTCCGCCGCGCCCGGCGTTTCGGGGAACTCGATAGTTGTCCTTATCGACTTGCCCATCCGGTCTTCAAGCTGGCTCTGCACCGCCTGCGCGGTTTTCATTACCTCTTCGATTTCGTGCGTTTGCTTCTCGTCGAGCTGACGCTGGAGCGCCTGTTCTTTTTCCCGCAGGCTCTCAGCCTCCTGGTCAATCTCTTCCCGCGCGGTGTCAGTCTGCTCTTGCAGCGTTCGCTCCACACGCATCTGTTCACGACTCAGGTCCTCGTCCAGTCGCTTGAGAGCCTTGGCACGCGCCTGCTCGTCGACCCTGGTGACGACATACTGGGCGAAGTACAGCACTCGGTCCAGATTGCGGCGAGAGATATCAAGCAGCAACCCCACATACGAAGGCACACGGCGCGTGTACCAGATGTGGGCGATTGGAGCTGCCAACTCGATGTGCCCCATCCGCTCACGACGCACCGATGAGCGCGTGACCAGCACCCCGCATTTCTCGCAAGTTATGCCCTTGTACCGGATTTGCTTGTACTTGCCGCAGTAACACTGCCAGTCCTTGGTCGGACCGAAGATCGCCTCACAGAACAGGCCATCCTTTTCTGGACGCAAACGCCGGTAATTGATTGTCTCTGGTTTGGTGACCTCTCCATGTGACCAGCTGCGGATCTGCTTTGGCGAAGCCAGACTGATACGCACAGCCTGAAAGCCCTTTACCTCCACGGTAGCCCTCCCGGTGGGAAATCGTTGTGATAATCACGTGGCACGCAGGACACAACTGATCTGCCTGCAATGGATACCATCGTCAGGCACGACAAAACAGCGCCGGTATGTGGGGCGCCGCTGTCCTTGCGTACTTGCTCACATGTGTGTTGAACAGATGGCACGTGTCGCCTCGTGTCATGCCAATAACAAAACAAGTATAGCACAATACTGGCTGGGTGTCAAGAAGAATTCTACCGATTCTTACCATTCCAGACGCTTTCGCAGCCAGTTGCGTGCGTCATGAGGCACCCATGCCACAACTGCCATTCAGACCGGCTGATCCTTCTCCCTGCTCGCGCGCATCACGCCGTTGCCAGTTGTTGGCTCCAGCACGGTCTGGCGCAAGAACGAATGAAGGGGACTGCTGCGACGCTTGACCGTGATAACCGTCACGTTGGCCTGTTCAGCAACCTGCTCGGCAATGTTCCCCATCAGCAAGTTCTGGAAAAGGGGCTCCTCGGTGGCACCAAGGACGATGAGATCGTGGCCCTCGGCTTCCTGCAGCACAGTGTCTACAACATTGGCTCCCTCGACGATCCGCGGCTCGATGTGTTCGTACTCAATGCCGCCCAGCACATAGTCGATGACTTGTTGCGCACCCACAAATGCGCGATTGCCAGCTGATACGGGCACCACGTGCAGTAACGTCACCTTCGCAGGGCTGTCCTGTCCAGCCGCTGCCATGACGGTGGCCATCTTGGCCGCCCGACGGCTGTTTGGGCCACCAGCCACCGGCACCAGGATGGCGTGCACCGGTCGACGCTCCCGGTAGCGAACAACAGCAATGTCAGTGGGAGGATCATCCACAATGGGATCAATGATCGAGCCGTAGCGCCGACCGGCCGTGCCAGTGAAGCCTGGCCATCCCAACAGGATCAAGTCTGACGCATTCTCCACCGCCGTCTGGCGCACAGCCTCGGCCACGTTACGACCCAGCCGGATGATGGTGTGAACCGGCACATCTCGCTTCTTCGCTTGCTCGATCACTGTCTCCAGATAGGATCGCCCCTCCTTCAAGAAATGCCGCCCCTCGCCCAAGGTCAGCGAAGGCGGTACCTGTACCACGTGCAACGCCAGCATCTCGCCACCGTGGGCCTGGGCCAGGATGGCGCCGACCTGTCCCAGAATCCGGGCTGCTGACTGACTGTGCACGGGCACCAACACGCTGTAGTCCCTACTCACCAGTACCTCTTCCATCAGGATCTCTTTGGGCCGGTCCATCTCCTCTGTCTTAGAGAAGTACATATAATATGCCAGCAGGCCCACCACGATCCAGCCGAGCGTGACGTACCAGGCAACCGGGCTATAGCGAAACAGGTTGATGGCGAGCAGGGCATTACACACAATCGCGACCAGTGGCATCACAGGAAACCAAGGGATCAAGAAACCACGATCCGCGTCTGGCATCTTGTGACGCAAGGTCATAGCCGCCATGTTGACCTGTAGGAACAGCAGAAGAAACATGACGCTGGCGGCGGCAGCGACACTCTCTATGGGCAAGGACCAGGCAAAGATGAGCATCAGAGCTCCCGAGCCGATCACCGCCCATTGGGGCGTATGCCGCGTGGGATGGATGTAGGCAAAGAACTTGGGAAGGTTGCGGTCCCGTCCCATGGCAAAGGAGACCCGGGACGACGAGTAAGTTGTCGCGTTCAAGGCTGACATGGTGGAGACCACCCCACTGATGAGCAGAATGACTGCGCCCATGCCAAAAGGCATCACCTGGCGGGCCACTTCTACGATCGCCACCTCCTTCATCATCGCCAGGAACTCGTGGGCTTGCACGCCGGCCGGGGGGATTATGGCCGCAATGGCGGTGATACCCACCAGCATGTATATGACCACGGCAATCAGAATCGCCAGGAAGATGGCCCGGGGAATGTTACGCTTGGGGTCCACCACCTCCTCGCCCGACTGGGCGATGATCTCGTAGCCCTCAAAGGCGATGAAGGTCAATCCCATTGCCAACAGCACGCCCATGAAACCATTGGGCATAAAGCCGGAAGTGAAGCGGTCGAACCAGACATCGGTACGCCCCATGGCAATCAGGCCGAAGACAACGAACATGCCCAGGATAATCACCTTGGCCATGGTCACTATGTTGCCCACAGCTCCGGTTTCGGAAGCACCCCGATAGTTGACCGCCACAAAGGCGAGGATGATGAGCGTCATCAAGCCCAGGGTCATCTGATGCAGTGAGAGACCAAGGGTCGGCATGTCAGCTATC